>JBDSJW010000291.1:0-16304 GCA_039917235.1 Kapaibacterium sp. (SeqCode)
AACCGCGAAAGAGGACAAAGATAGTCAGAATGCTTGATATCAGGCGCATTAATGGCACCCTCAGATGCGAGTCAAGGGGGCACCGCGGTTGAGAGGCCGGGGAAGAGCAACCCAACATTCGGCGGCGATCTTTCCAACTACGATACCACCGGATTTTCCCGTCGGTAATACGGCATCCCTCCAAATCCTTATATTCCCTCCCGCAATTCCAGGTTCCGTCCAAACCAGAATCCGTCCAAACCATGAAACGACTTATACAAACTCTTGTTCTGGCGCTGCTTCCCGCGGCCGCGCTTGCCCAATCACCGATCCACGTCCAGTTTGCAATCGACGCCAACCTTGATACGTTCCGCATCAGCCCGTACATCTATGGGTCGAATGGTCAGGGGGATGATCCCACCGCGAATATCGCCGCGAGACGGGCGGGGGGGAACAGATGGACCGGATATAACTGGGAGAACAACGCATCGCATGCCGGCACTGATTTCAATAATCAGAGCGATAATTATATGACCTATATGCTCGCCGACTCGCTGGAAAATAAGCCGGGCATCGTCCCAAGGCTCTTTCATCAGGAGTCGATGAGCACGTCCAGCTATTCGCTGATTACGTTGCCGGCGGCGGGTTATGTGGCAAAGGATAAATCGGGCGTGGTATCGCAGGAGCAGACTGCTCCCTCCGCGCGGTGGGCGGAGGTGAAGCCGGCAAAGGGGAGCCCGTTCATGCTGGCGCCGGATATCGGCGATAATAGTGTTTATGCCGATGAGGAGGTGAATTTTCTGGTGACTGCATTCGGTGTCTCTACGAAAGGGGGCGTTCGCGGCTATGCGATCGATAATGAGCCAGCGCTCTGGCCGACGACTCATCCGAGAATACATCCGGGGAAGACCGGGGTCCGGGAGGTGATTGATAAGGGGATTGCCCTGGCGCGCGCGGTAAAGGGGGTTGATGCCGGTGCCGAGATATTTGGGCCTGTTGCCTATGGTTACGCGGAATTTCGCAACTGTCAGGATGCTCCGGACTGGAGCAGCTACAGCAGCTATGGGAATTTCCTCGGCGCCTATCTGGCGAAGATGAAGGAGGCGGAGGCCACCTACACCATGCGGTTGCTCGATGTGCTGGATCTGCACTGGTATCCCGAGGCGCGTGGCAAGGGAAACGACAGTGCTTCGGTTCGCATTGTTTTCGATAAGAACGGCACCGATCCTGGGGTGCAACAGGCGCGGATGCAGGCGCCGAGATCGCTCTGGGATTCCACGTTCAGGGAGGATAGCTGGATAGGTCAGTATTTCAGCCCGGTGGCGCTTATCCCGGCCATGCGCGCATCAATCAATAAATATTATCCGGGAACGAAGCTGGCATTTACCGAATATAATTACGGTGGCGATAAGGATATTTCCGGCGGGATTGCCGTTGCGGACGTTCTGGGGATTTTCGGGAAATACGGCGTCTACATGTCCAATTACTGGGGAACCGTTGGGGATTACGTCTCCACCGGGTACAGGATTTATCGTAATTATGATGGGCATGAATCAACATTCGGCAATATCAACGCGCGGGCGATTTCCTCCGATTATCTCAATAGCTCCGTCTATGCCGCCAGCAGCTCCTCCGATCGATCGAAATTTCATATCGTCGCCATCAATAAAAGCATGACCGACCCGATCATTGGTAATTTTTCCGTCGCGTCCGACAGGAAATTCATAAGCGGCAAGGTCTTCACGTTTAATGGAAGTGGCATGGATATCCGGGAAACAACGCCGGTCTCCGGGCTCTCCGCCGACGGATCAACCACCAGCTTTACCTATACTATTCCGCCGATGACGGTGGTCCATCTGGTTCTGGAATCATCGGCATCGGGCGTTGACCGGGCATCCGGAGCGGAGGAGATTGCGCTTGAACCGGCTCATCCAAACCCGGCCGGAGCTTTTACCGCGATTGGATATTCCATGTCCCGACCCGGCATCGTTCGGTTCCGCCTGCTGGATGCGCTTGGGTGTGAGGTGATGGCGGCCGAGTCCTATCGTGAGGCGGGCAGGCATGCCGAGACGATCAATACGGCGGCGCTGCCGGCTGGAGCATATTTTTATCAGGTTCAGATCGGGACGGTGATGCTGGCGAAAGGGTTTTCCGTGGTGAAATGACGTCATATTATCAATGCCTGATCGGATACACGCAGTGCCCGATCAGGCATGCAAGGGGCTATCTGTACGCATAGATCATCATATCCTGAAAACGATCCCGCTTGAATGGCGGGCGGAACGATGCGTGAATCTGGTAATGAAATCCCTGCTCTTCCAGCACGCCGAGAAATGACGCCAGATTATCATCATCAGGTGAAATATGATGATGATATTCAATCAGCGCCTGCCGCACGGATTTTAGCCTGTCGTTCAGACGTAGATCCTCCATCACTGCATGTTCATTCCCCTCGATATCGATTTTCATCAATTCCACCGGACCCTTGATATAGCTGGAGAGGGTTGCGGTGGGAACATTTTCCACGATGACATCGGAGGAGTTTCGCTCCCGGAGCACGCTGGTCATCAGCGATGTTTCCACCGAGGAGAAAAGCTGGATTTCGCGATCGGCGGTGGAATCAAGCGCGTACTGGAATGCCGTCACGTTGTGCAGGCCATTATCCGTGATATTCCGTTGCAGGCATGCGAAGCTGCTCCCGCTCGGCTCGAAACAGGTGATGGTGGCCTGGGGATAGAGTTTCTTGAAAAAGAGCATTGCCATGCCGATGTTGCTTCCGGCATCGAGGATTATCGGAGCCTGTGTCGGGGAGGTGAAATAATATTCCATTCCCATGAATATCTCCTCGTACAGACTGAGGAAGCTGGCATAATCTCCAAGGGAAATGGAGAGGCCAAATATGTGCTCATGCGTCGGATGTTTTCTGAGAAGCCGAAAGAGCCGCTGTTTGATGCAGATGCGGATATACGTGATAATCCGCGACGCTTTCGAAATGGGAAACGATTCGCGAAATAAGATGACTTTTATAATAAGCCAGAAGAAGTTCATTGTTTCGATTCGCTAAGAGGAAGGCATCACGGTAATTGCATTCCCGTTGCCATGCTTTGATGTTATCACACAGGAGGGGGCCACGAAGATAAGATTTTGAATGAATTCATCCATGGGAATGATTCGAAGGCGGTGTCAGCGGGCTGAATCGTGTTCGGGCTCGATTGATTGTGGCAGTGTGGGGTAGCGGAATCAGCGGGATGAGGGAACTTGGTTGGTGAAGATGGGGATTGGTTGTACGACTGGCTACGCTAAACGCGGATCATTTGAAAGTTCATCCGGATAATGAATACGGAATAACAATAGAATTCAATCGGCCCGGCGGCCATATCATTCCGGTGCGGACCGATGAATCATATTTCCCGATCATCTCACGCTGCACGTCAGAACTTGCTCAGATCCCGTCCGAAGACCGCTGTCTTTATCCAGTCGAACAGCACCAGGATCTTATTCTTGAAGCCGATCAGCCTGGTGAAATAGGCGGAACGCCAGAAGATATAAGTGATCAGCCCGCGCCATCGGATGTTTGCCTTCGGGATATCGGCAAGCGCCTTGCTCTCGCCCACATACGCCAGCATCCCAAGGTTGTTGAATTTGAACGGCTTCGGGCTTTCACCGTCGTGGAGGGCGTTGAGCGCTTTCGCCAGATATTTCCCCTGCTGCATGGCGAGCTGGGCGGTCTGCGGAACCGCGTTCCCGGCGATATTGGAGCAATCCCCCAGCGCGTAGATCTCCGGGTGTTCCGGGACGCGCAGATATTCATCGACAAGTATCCGCCCTGACCTCTCCTTTTCAAACGGAAGCGATTGTGCCAGGCCGGTCGGCCCGTAGCCGGTGGACCAGACAATCAGCCCGGCGGGGATCATCTCGCCGTTTTTCAGCTTCAGGCAGCCATCCAGCACCTCCTCCACCGGCGTCCCCAGCCGAAGCTCGATCCCCTGCCGTTTGAAGTGCTCGGCGGTATACTGGCGAAGATTGCCGTCGAACGAGTTAAGGATGGTGTTCATCGCCTCGAACAGGCTGATCTTCACCTCTCCCTTCAGATGCGGATAGCTTTTTCCCAGATCCTCCTCGATCAGATCGTGCAGTTCCGCCGCGAACTCGATGCCGGTCGGCCCGCCTCCGACCACCACGAAATGAAGCAGCTTGTTCCGTTCCTCATGGCTGATGCCGGGGATATCGGCCTGTTCCAGACAGGAGATCACCTGCTCGCGTATCACCCTGGCATCGGTGACTTCCTTCAGGAACCGGGCATGTTCGCGCACGCCGGGGACGTTGAACGTGTTGTTCCATGCCCCCACCGCGATCACCAGATAATGATATTCCATGGTGAACTCGATGCCGGAATCGACCGACTCGCAGGTGATCCGCCGCCGCTCCGTATCCACCGACCGGCAGTTTCCCTGCATATATTCGATCCCCTTGCGTGTCTTCCGAATCGGCTCGATAATGCTTCTGAATTCCACTGTCCCCACCGTCGTGCTCGGCAGCAGAGGGGTGAAGAGGAAGTGATTTCGCGGGCTGACGATCATAACCTCATACGCATCAAGGTCGATCTTCTTGACAAGGCTGATGGCGGCGAAACCCGTCCCCAGAATTACGATACGTTTCCGCTGGTTCATGATAGTAACGATTGACTGATATGATCCCCCTCATCCCCGGCGCCTGATTCCTCCGGTCCTCAAAGATACCGGATCATCTTCAGTCGGGCTGATGTTCCGCGCATTCTTCGCGCCATACTTTCACAATGTTATCTATTATGTGGGCCGGTCGCTTTTCCCCGTGACATCGAAAACTTAACTTGCTCTGTTGTAGGTAAGAGTTGAATCTGTTGTAGGTAAGAGTTGAACAGGGAAGGCCCGAAAGGGGATCAATCGTATCGCAGCCACCGAACTTCCGGTGGACATGCTCCCGAACACAACGCGGAAACCATGAAGCATATCATTTTCTGGATCGTCTTTATCGCCTCGATGGGGGGAATCGCCTGGAATACCCGGCGGCTTATCAGCTATCTCAGGATTGGAAAGAAGGAGAACCGTTTCGGCGATATCGCCGCCCGGATAAAAAATGTCCTCGTGGTTGCCATCGGGCAGTCCAAGCTGATGCGGGAGCCGATTGCCGGCGCCATCCACGCGGCCATCTTCTGGGGCTTTCTGGTGCTGCTGGCGGCCGTGGTGGAGTCGGTGCTGGAGGGGTTGTTCCCCGGCGGCGGCCTTGGCTGGCTTGGGCCGGTCTACTCGGTGCTCACCATCTCCCAGGATGTTTTCTGCGTGCTGATTCTGGTTGGCGTTGTCTGGGCGCTCTGGCGACGGTATGTCACCAAGGTGAAGCGGCTTCAGGGGGATCTTCCCGAGAAGAAGGATGCCACGCTGATCCTTGGTCTTATCGGCATCATCGTCACATCGCTTCTGCTGATGAACGCCGCGCGCGCCGGCGCCGGCATGGAGTCCGCATGGGCGGTCCGTCCGGTGGGCACCCTTTTCCACGGCATGCTGAGCAACCCGCGCACGGCAACGATGATCTACGAGAGCATGTGGTGGCTCCATATCGTCACCATCCTCGGCTTTATGAATTATCTCCCCTACTCGAAGCATCTCCATGTGATGACCTCGATCCCGAATGTCTACTTCGGGACGCTGAGCACGGTGAACAAGCTTCAGAAGATCGACTTTGAGGAGGAGGGGCTGGAGAAGTTCGGCGTGAGCGATGTGGAGGACTTCACCTGGAAGCAGCTTCTGGATGGCATGACCTGCACGCACTGCGGCCGATGCACATCGGTCTGCCCGGCAAATATCACCGGCAAGGTGCTCGATCCCAAACAGATCATCATCCAGACCCATCATCGCACCATGGACCGCGCGCCGCTGATGGTCGGTGAGAAATCTCCGGCCACGCTTGGCGAGGGGGAGGCAACCAACGCTGAGCTGAACGATAGCCTGAATGCCGACGTGATGTCGAAGAGCCTGATCGGCGATTATATCTCCCCGGAGGCGCTCTGGCAGTGTACAACCTGCATGGCATGTGTTCAGGAGTGCCCGGTGATGATCGAGCATGTGCCGGCCATCGTCGATCTTCGTCGTTCGCTGGTGATGATGCAGGCGGAGTTCCCGGCGGAGATCCAGCCGGCGTTCCAGAACATGGAGAACAACTTTACGCCGTGGGCCTTCTCCGCCAGCGAGCGGGCGGACTGGACGGAGGGGACGAACGTGAAGACGATGGAGGAGACGCCGGAGGAGGAACGGGAGAATATCGATGTCCTCTTCTGGGTGGGATGCGCCGGCAGCTACGATGACCGCTACAAGAAGGTGACAAGGGCATTCGCGGAGCTGATGGATATTGCCGGCGTATCGTTCAGGATTCTGGGGACCGAGGAGAAGTGCAACGGCGATGCCGCGCGCCGGATGGGGAATGAATACCTGGCGCAGAGCCTTATCCAGATGAACGTGGAGACGCTGAACGCCTACAACGTGAAGAAGATCGTGACCAGTTGCCCGCACTGCTTCAATACGCTTCTGAACGAGTATGGCGATTTCGGCGGGGAGTACGAAGTGATCCATCACACCGCCTTTATCGACGGCATGCTGAAGGATGGACGGCTGAAGACGCTGACGCCGATGCAGGAGAAGGTGACGTTCCACGATAGCTGCTACCTGGGCCGCTACAACAACCAGTACGAGGCGCCGCGCGCCATGCTGGAGAACATCCCCGGCCTTGAAGTGGTGGAGATGGAGCGGAACAAGAGCCGCGGCTTCTGCTGCGGCGCGGGGGGGGGACAGATGTTCATGGAGGAGACCGAGGGGAAGCGCGTGAATATCGAGCGGAGCGAGGAAGCGCTTGCCACCGGAGCCGATGTTGTCGCCACCGCCTGCCCGTTCTGCATGACGATGATGAGCGATGGCGTGAAGGCGACCAACCCGGACGGGCATGTCGTTGTAAAGGATGTGGCGGAGATGGTGCTGGAATCGGTGAAAGGCGCTCGCGCCGCGATGGCCGAGGCCTGAGCCCTTTCTCCCGATTGAGCCGTCGCCGACATTGCGAAGCCTCCGGGATGGTTCCTCCCCGGAGGCTTTTGCCGATATGGAGGCGTCGCCGGCCCGCCGATTCTCCCGATAGTTCCCCCCCCGATGCAACCCCCATACACCATGCGTGTCTTCCCCGCCGGGGGATTGTATCGCGCGGAACCGCGATTCCCGTTGTTGCGGATCAAAACGTATCTGTAGTTTCGTGAACGGCATTCCGTTTCGTCCGGCTTTCCCGACCAACCATATATCTCCTTCATCCCCGGAGTCTGACGTTGTCATCCGCTTATGACGTGATGGAACAGTTCTCGTCATGGCGTCTCTAATGTGCTTTCCGCTCAATCAGCAGCAGTGATGATCCAATTCCTTTCGATACGCTCGGGGTCCGCCGTCGGGCCGGTTTCAGGCCGGTTTCAGAGATCGCTCCTTCGCGGGCTTCTCCCCCTGCTTCTGTTTCTTCTCCTCCCGCTCGCCAGCGGCATGGCCCAGTTTCAGCTTGGCGCCTCCGCGACGGTGGAGGGGAATACCAATCCGAACCAGATTTCCAAGAAGGACGCGAAGGATGGGCAGGTGGGGGATCTGCTCAATAATCTCGGGCTCTCACTCGGGTATAATATCATCCTCTCCAACGGGGTATCGCTGAACCCATCGTACGGGCTGGGGCTTACGCTCTGGGGACGCCAGGCCGATCAGAATTTCATCCAGCACGATCTCTCGCTTACGTTTCAGGACGATCACCTTGCGCTCTTCGGCACGCATCAGGCGGCTCCGGCCGTTGACAGCGTGGCGGATGATGATTCGGCGAAGACAAGGCTTGTGGATCGGCTGTACGCGATCGGCGAGCGGCTGGACAGCGCCCGTATCATGGCGGCCCCGGTTTCCGCGCCAGCGAGCGGAGCGGTGGTGAAGAAGGAGGAGCCGGCGGCGATCGATACGAGCGGAGGAGAGGATGATGATCTGGATCTGCTGATGGAGGATGATGACACTGAGGATACAACGGCCGTGGAGCCTCCCGCCGCCACCGGCGTGGGAGGGAATGCCGCGGCCGATTCGCTGAAGTATCACCTGGTGGAGCGGCTGCTGGGGATTGCCGACTCGCTCGATATCAACGATGGCTCCCAGGAGCTGACCGATGTGACCGCCGGGCGGATCAGAAGCTTTGAGAATGCGTTGCGGAGCGCCTTCCCCGATGAGGCGTTTACCACGCGCGCCAACCACGATCTTGATGTGTTCCTGGTGACGCTCCGATCCTATACGGCTCCGGGTGACGATATCACCGATCTGGCTCTTGATGAATCCAGCTTTATCTACGCCCCGATGTCCATCTCCCTCCAGCCGCTGATGCGGAACACGCGCGGCGACTACAGCCTCTTCACATCGGAGTCCGACACGGGGGCCAACACGCTCCGCGCCTCGTTCGGCCTCAGCAAGGGGAGCTACCTCTCCTCGACCGACGACACGCTCAACCAGTACGAGAACACGACGACGACCGGCGACATCACCCTTCAGCAGGAGCTTGGCCGCGGCTTCAACATCTGGGGGAGTTACGCATTCACGAGCGAAAAATATTCCAGCGGAAGCAGCTTCAGCAATCTTCAGCACGGCGTGGCGCTCCAGCTTCGATATCAGCCATCCCGAACGTTGATGCTGGCCGCCGATGCCGAGTATTCGGTGAAGCGATACGACCAGGCTGCCCGGCCGGGGGAGACCGTGGCGGCTGACAGCTCCACATCGACATCGCTGACGGAGGTTGGCCTTGGGGTATTTTTCCGCCCGTTCAATAACACCTCGTTCGGCATCGTGGCGGCGCATCAGAGCACGCCTGAGCTTCATCCGCGCCTCCTGATCAGCACGCGGATCGGTCGCGGTGGCCGCGTGGTCAGCTCCACGGAGTCCAACCTGCGCGACGACATCTTCAGCTGGAACGGAAACGATCTTCAGTTGGTGGTGGCGCAGGGGCTTCCGCTCGATCTGGTCGGCACGTTCTTCTTCGAACGGAACAGTCGCGATTACGGGCAGATGGATGTGACGCTCAACCGCATCGCCACGCGGCTTTCCGATCGCGTCGATACACACACGACGTTCGAGCTGAATCTCTCCCGCGATTTCTATTTCAGCGAGGATGGCGGTGGCTCCGTCTTTACGGCCAACCTGACGCTCGGCACGGTCAGGAATGTATCCACCAACTACAAGCGGCGGAACGGCATTGCGGTTGCCGCGCTCGATTTCAACTACAGCGACAACTACGCGCAGCTCGGCGTGGCATGGTCGCTCTTCTGACCGGCTGGATGATTGTGATTGGGCAGGCGGATGTTGCTGGTACTACAAACTCCCGACGGAATGGTTCCGCCGGGAGTTCTCATATCGATCAATACAGGGAGTTGAACGTCCCCTCGGTCACCTTGAGGGAATCGGCCCCGGCCACTCCCCCCTTGTAGAGCGTAAAGGCGAATGTTCCCTTCACGCGGCCTCCGCCATTCAGCTCCGTGATGGTGATGGTGCCGCTTCCCTTGCGTGTTTTCCAGCTGCCATCGCTGCGGGTATACGATGCGTGGTTGGCACTGAAGCTCAGGCTGTCGCTCTGAAGCTGGATGACACGCCCGGCCACCACCGAATCAATGTGCAACCCGAGGAGCTCCGTCAGGCCGTTCTTATCCATCGAGCCGACGATATATGCCGACGGGATGGAGCCGGATTTGCTGATGCTGCCGGCCGTCCATGCCACGCCGTTGATCTTGCAGGTCATGCCGGCCGTGCCGGTATCGCCGGTGCCGGTGCTGTCGCTGCAGGAGGCCAGCCCCAGCGTGAGCATCGCGAACAGAATGGGAATAAATCGTTTCATGCAATGCCTCTTCGTTGTTGTTAAAAAGAAATAATGGAGCGTAAAAAACATTATGGAATGCCTTGAAAATCATCTGTCGGGGGATGTTTTAAATGTCCCCTAAACATCATCCGCGGATGATGTCCTTCAACAGTCTGTCAGAACCAGACACGCAGCCCGCCACGAATCGTGAGGAAATCGATGGTCCGGTTGCTGTCGCCGGATTTATCGGGGTTGGCGCCGTCGTTCAGCGCTCGTTCGGGGTAATTATTCACCGCGCTGCCGGAGGGGGACTTGTAGCTTTTTCCCAGCAGGTTGGTGTTGGTATAGCCGGCTGCCATCTCCGCCGATATCGGGAAGTTCGGGATATTGATCCTTCCGCCAAATTCCCCCTCGAACCCGAATCGTGTCGCCGGTTCGATGTTCACGATCTGCTCCGTTGTCGTGAGCGGGGGGAGCGGCGCGATACGCAGCCTTCCCTGAATGATGCTGCCGTTGATTCCGGCGCGGAGGAACGTATTCCAGATCTTCTCCGATCCGCCTATCGCATATTCCCCCGCCAACGAGAAGATCATCAACTGCATCGATACCTCTCCGGTCTCATCCTCCGTGATAAAGCTGGCGGCATGAATTCCTCCCAACCCGCTCCAGGGGCTTTTCGGGAAGCGGTAGACAAGGTTTCCCCCCACGCCGATGCTCCGCGTGCTCTTATCGCCGAACGGATAGCGGGAAATGGAGTTATCGGTAAAGAGATCCTGTTTGAACTGGAAGGCATTTCCCCGCATCGATGAGGAGATGCCGGCGATGTAATCGATATCGAGCATCATGCTCCATTCTCCCTCCAGACGCCTGATCTGTGCGTGAACCGGGGAGAAGCTGAGGAGCGCAAGGAGGGTGAGGATATAAGCGATCGGCCGGAGGCGATATGCGGGCATGGCTGATACTGTTGGTGGGATGGACTCCCGGCGGGGCGCGGTTGTCCCCATGCCGACGGAGGCCCGCCGCCGGCATGATACCGAGGCGAGCCTTCAGAGACGATCGATCACTTCAGCGAAAAATCGGTCAGGATCCGATAGGTCCCTCCTAGAATCCCGTTGCCCCCCAGTTGCGCGGGGAGATTTCCCTGCTGCAATCCATCATCCTTTACGATCATTCCCAGCTTCGGCGCAAACCAGAGCGTATCGGTCGATACGACCGTGCCGTTGAGGATAAGCGCGTTGAACGAGACGTTGATGGTCATCAGCGCTTTCTGCGTGGCGACGGTGTTGGTTCCCACCTTCAGATCCTCGGTGCCGATATAGACAACGTTCCCCGTCGCCTTTACGGCGATCGGCAGCGGGATCATCGGGATGCTGATGGTGGTATCCATTCCCGGAATGGTTGTCAGCGCCTTGCTTCCGTAGGGGAGAACCACCCAGCGGGAGGGGATGTTGATATAGGGGAGCGCGGGGCTTGGGAGGATCAGCGCCGGCTGCCGCATGTCCACATCGCCGTTTGCCTGGAAGTGGAGGTCCATCGTGTCAACGCCCTCCATGTAGCGGACAACGTCGGTCTTGCCCAGCACCGCGGTGTTCACCGAAGTCACGGAGCTGGTGGAGACCGTCTTGGTCGATTGATCGATATGGCCGGTGGAATCCTTCTGATAGTTCTCGAACGTGTAGCCGCTTCCGACCTTCGGCGTGGTGATAAGGGGTGCCTGTGGATCGGTGGTGCCGCACCCGGCCATGGTGATTGCCGTGGCCGCGGCGATAAACATGGCCGTAAGCTGACGTGTTGTGATCATGATCGTACCGTAGTTTGGTCTGATGTCCCGGATGCACTGTGAGGGGGTGGATGGATGCGCCACCCCGCGCAATTTACGCAGAGAACTCGGCATCCCGCGTGCGGGATCGTCAGGAAGACACACAAGGGGATTGCTTTGTGACAGCGATTCAGGGCTGGCGCAACATTTCCTCCGGCCGGGAATATGCCGGGGCCTGAAAAAATTTCAGCAGAAGGCGGAAGGGATGTCATCACGGCTGCCCTTACGTCGGTTCATGGGGGACACATTGGCATCCGAGGTTCGCGAAAATCCTTGAAATCTTCAAAATTTCAAATGGCATGAACGTTGAGCACTCCCGGACAAACGCCGGAAGGCCAATCGGCTTCCGGCGATCAATACAAGATCAGCGATCAAAAACAGTTCAGGGAGAACAGGACCATGTCGATTCATCGTAACCATCTCGGCAACATCTACGGCATTCAGCGCGATCTCCAGAAGGAGGTCAACCGCTTTATCGAGAACTTCATCCCGGCGACCCGCAAGGGGACCGAGGAGGGCTTCGAGTCGGCCGTATGGCGGCCTGTGGTGGATATTCATGAGGACGAGATCGCCTATACGATCGATGCCGAGCTGCCGGGGATGACAAAGGATGATGTGCGGATCAATTTTCAGGAAGGGACGCTCTCGATTGCCGGCGAGCGGAAGTACGGCTACGAGCGGGGGAACCAGCAGGAGGAGGGGAACGGCTTTGCCAAGGATAAGAGCTGTCACCGGATGGAGCGTTTCTACGGGAAGTTTCATCGCAGCTTCAATTTCCCCTCCACGGTCAATGCCGACGCCATCAATGCGAAGTTTGATAACGGCGTGTTGACCGTGACGGTTCCGAAGGCCGAAGTGATACGCCCGCGCCAGATAGAGATTGTGTAAAGATTCAACGTGCGCGTTTGTCGGGGCAGGTTTCAAACCTGCCCTGACAAACAGCTTTTTACGTTTCAGCGGTTTTCATCTTTATTTCCGTTCGTGTAGATTCACCGCCAGTGGTGTATATTTGTGGTTCAAATCAAAATCGAGGGGGGCTTGTTTCATGGCTAAGGCAGGTGTGAAACATCATCCGGCGATGGTGATCTCCATCTCCGGCTTGAACGATGGAGAGTATCCCTTCTCATTCGACGAGCCGGCGGCGGCGATCGGCCTTGACGATTCCTTCGAGGGGAATGTCCGGGTCAGCGGAGAGCTTCGCAAGGTCTCCACGCAGTTCTTTCTCACCGGCACCATCGTGGCCCGCTACGCGCGGGCATGCGATCGCTGCCTTACAGACGTGCATCGCGAGATCAGCATCCCGGTCCGGCTCTTCTATGGGCACGATCTGGCCGATGACTCGCGGTCGGGAGAGAATGATGATGTGGAGACGCGATCGATCCACGCCGAGCAGGAGTCGATTGTGCTGGACGAGGATGTCCGGCAGACGATCCTCCTGAACGTCCCGCTGAAGACGCTCTGCAGCGATGGCTGCCTTGGAATCTGCTCCGGCTGCGGCACCGATCTGAATACCGGGCGCTGCACCTGCAATCATGGGGGTATCGATCCCCGGTGGGCAAAGCTGGCCGAGGTCTTCAAGAAAAATGAAGAAGAGTAATCAACAATTATACATCTAGTTTAGACAAATCAGGAGAAGTCAATGCCAAATCCAAAGCGGAGGCACTCGAAGTCCCGTCGTGACAAGCGCCGGACCCATTACAAGGCCACGCCGGCCGCCATCGGCAAGTGCCCGAATTGCAGTGAGCTGAAGCTGCACCACGCCGCGTGTCCAAGCTGTGGATACTACAACGGGCGCGTCATCGTTCGCACCAACGAGACCGTCTAGGCCGGTGGTGGCGACACGATCGTCCGAGTGAACATTTCAGGCGCTCATCGTGGCATCCGATCGGTGGATCGGGCAAGCCGATGGGCGCTTTTGTTTTGCCAGCCCGCGGGAATAATCTGGGAGGGGTTCGGGGAGGGGCGAAATCTAATCTGCTACAGAGGAAGACCATGAACAAGAATAAGACAGTGCTGGAGGGACTCGGGCTTGCGATCCAGCTCGAGAAATCGATGGTGGATTACTACAAGCATGCCGCCGAGAAGGATCATCACGGCGCGATCACCGAGCAGTTCAGGGCGCTCGCCGATCGTCACTTCGTCTTTGTGAGTCGGCTCGATTCCCAGCGTGAAAGGCTGCACGCGGAGAATGGCGAGGGAGTGATCGGACATGCGATCGAGGCGATCGGCAAGGCGATCTTTGATACGCTGGCGGGGCTGCCGGTAAGCGCCATCCGCGCCGAGACCGACCTTACGATCCCGTCGTTTATCCGGGGGGAGGAGGGGCTCCGCGCGGCGTACAGCCATATCGCCACGGATGCCGATCCTGAGACCGCGGCGCTTGCCCAGGCGGCAATCGAAAACTGCGACGAGAATATCGCGCGGCTCAACGGCATGCTTGTCCGGTAAGGGCACGGCTTAATCACATTCAACGTAGCTCGGGCGCCCGATGCGGTTCATCGGCGCCGGCGCGCATCATTGCATCATCCGTGAGCACTTCCTCTCCATTTATCGTCGCGCTCCGTTCCTATCTCCGGCGGGCGGCCATCGTTGTCACCGTGGTGGCAGTGGGGCTGGTTGTCTATGCCCAGATGTATGGGGAGCCGGTGAACTGGGAGCTGGTGGGGCTGGTGGCCGCCGGGATGCTTCTGAGCGCGGCCGCAAATGCGTTGTGGGACAGTAGAAAATCGAAGGTGGAGAGGCGATGAACGGGGAGGGGGATTTTCTGGTGGCCCTGATGACCGCGCCGAATCGGGAGGAGGCGCGGAGGATAGCGGAGGCGCTTGTCGTGGAGGGGCTGGCCGCCTGCTGCACGCTGATCGATGGAACGGAGTCGATCTACCGATGGAACGGGGCGGTGGAGCGTGCAACCGAGACGCTTGTGGTGATCAAGACCGATCGCGAGCGGTTCGGCCGATTGCGTGATCGCGTGCTGGAGCTTCATCCGTACGATGTGCCGGAGCTGATAGCGATGCCGATCGTTGCCGGCTCCGACCAATATCTCCAATGGCTCGGCGAAAGCCTTGCTCCCCTCTGAGCTTCACCTGGTAAACAGCACGGGCCGGCATCGCACGCGCACACCGGCCCGCCGATCGATCCATCACACAACCTGCTATTTTCTGTAGATCAGTTGGATTTCATCCGCCGGCACGTTCATTTCGAACTGGTATTGATCGCATGCCCGGCCCATGAACTCCTGGTAATGCTGCGTGGATTTTGCGGCGCCGCTGGTGAAATACCGCGCGGCGGCGCCATGGCAGCCGTTGTCGCTGTAGTATTCGCCAAGCACCAGCGGGAGCGCCGGGTTGTCATCGCCAAGCTCCTTTCTGATTGCCGATTCTCCCGCGCGAACCGCGGCATCGGTTGAATCGTTCAGGCGATGGAAGTATGCGCCGGCGTTATGAAGCGTGTTCTTGCTATCGGTCAGCGTCCAGGTGAAGATCTCCTCCGGCGGGAGCTTGGAATCGGCCCAGACGATCTCGGTATCGTTTGTCTGCCGGGAGAAGATCTCATCGCCAAGATAATTCTTCACCGATATGGTGTAACCACCGGCTGTCGGTGAGCGAAGCCACCGAAGCCGCACGGGGCCTGAGGGAACGGCCGTGGAGCGGGGCTCCAGGATGATCATGTCGTCGGCGCCGGCCAGCGCGCGCACGGCGCTCTCCACCTTGTCGAGCGGGTTGTCGATGCCGGTCCTCTCCGTCAACTCCTGATTCGCCATATCGCGGGCGTCGTGGATAACATGGTCCTTTGCGTCGGCGATGAGGTGGGATGAGTCATCGAGACGGGTGGCGCCGGCCTGGCTGGAGCGGCGGCTCCGATCAGCGCCGCTTGCCGAGGCGAGCGTCCTGACCGTGTTGGCGACGGCGGCGTTCTCACCATTGCCGGCGCGCTTGATCGCGTCGGCAACCTTGAGCTTCGCCGGCTGATTGTACTTGATCACCTTTCCGTTCACCGAAAGCTGCAACGTTCCGCCGCTGGCGATCGTTACCTCATCCTTTGCGCCAAGCTGCGTGCCGATCGCCGCCTTCGCCGAGCCATTCGCCGTTCTCACCGTAACATTGCCGGTATAGAAGAGAATGCGAACCGTGGTGCTCTGTCCCCACGCCGATGCCGATGCAAGCATCAGCGCCATCATCAAGTATATAGTTCTCATGGCTTCCCACTGCTAATGTGATTCAGGAAGGCAAGATAGGGAGGGGGGAAGTAGATGCCAAGCGATGGACCGGAATCCCTTACCGCGCCGGCAACCGGCGGGAAGGGGGGAGTCTCAATTGGCGCGCTCAATTGGCGCGATAGAGAAGGCGTGCCTCATCATCGGGCATGTTCATCTGAAGCCGGTAGGTATCGCGCGCGCGGATCATCACCTCCTTGCGATGGTCCTTCGGGATTCCGGTGGCGGCATTGAGCGCGTTCACCGCTTCGCCATAGCAACCGTTGTTGCCGTAGAGCGCAGCCAGCATCAGCGGGATCGCCGGGTTGGTTGCTCCCAGCTCCTTCCGTATCGACTCCATATCGGCCGCCATTGCCGTCTCGGTGGCGGGGGCCGCGCGATTGAAGAGGGAGCCGGTTGTATGGCCGGCCGCGTCGGTGAGGG
>JBDSJW010000292.1:0-10647 GCA_039917235.1 Kapaibacterium sp. (SeqCode)
CAAATGCGCCGTGAAACGGGGGATTCTGACGCTACGCGATTGCGGTGAGGAGGGGATCAACACATGCAACGTCTGCGCCCGGCCGGTCTGCGCCGAACATATCAGAAGCCACAGCGGAAACATGATCTGCGTGGAGTGCTTCGCGAAGGAAGAGGAGGATGCGCGCGAGCAGGCGGAGAAAGGAGCAAAGGGATCGAAGGGGGGGAAAGCGCCGAACGTTCAACCGCCCACCGCAAGAAATCAGGAGGAGTGGAACGATCCCGACTGGGCGTATTCCTACCGTCATTACTACTATATGAACTCCTCCTACAACCCGCTCTATCCCGGACATTACTTCAGCGACTACTACGATGACTACGACGTCCGCTCCTTCACCCCTGGGGAGGATGCCCAGCTTGATGACGAGTCCGCCGCCGCCGGCGGATTCTACGACAGCTAAAAGCCTGTTGAATTACTACAGATGCCCAGACTGTTCAACAACGATCAGATGCAAGGCGGCCGAACCTGAGCGAATGCGGCGTCCTTCTGGACGCCGCAGTAAGCGAACGGTGAATGTCGGGGGACGTTTGAAACGTCCCCCGACGCGGCAGATGACGTCCTTCAACAGTCTGCTAACGGCCGCCGGATGTGATCTCCATCCCACTTGCCGGTTATTCATTCCGATATCCCCGGCCATTCAGCAACCGGAAGCCGTGACGGGGGCTCCGGGAAAGCATCGTGGTAGCGGCCGGTGGCCCATTTTGTTACCGGCTTCCTGGGACTGGTACTGGCCTAATTATTTATATTGAGAGTCCGCATGCCTTTCATATCGGCCATTCGCCATGATATGCCGGTATCAGACGCGCTATTGCCCTCAGAGGGCTGGTCAGCGATTTCATATGGGGATAACTGCCGGACGGGAGCTTTCAATCCTCGATCATTCATTTCAGAAAGAATCTGAAGATCGTTTGCACGAAAAGCCCGACTCAGTATTTTAGACCCTCATATCCTTTCATAGAAGTATCAATGAGCAGTATCTCCATTTCCGAGACCGACGTATCTGCCGAGCGTGCCGAGCAACAATTACTCTCCATCGAACTCCCTCTGGGCTACCTCTTCGTACGAAGAATGATCGAGCTGGCGGTAGTAATCGCGACGCTTCCCGTTACGGCTCCGCTCTGCCTGCTTATTGCCCTTATCGTCCGTATCGACTCACCGGGCCCCGTCCTTTTCTGGCAGCAGCGTCCGGGGAGAAACGGTGAACTGTTCTGGATGGTGAAGTTCAGGAGCATGAAGGTCTCCTCCTACGAAATCCGCCGGTTAACCGCCGAGCGGGACCACCGCGTAACGCGCTTCGGAAAGTTTATCCGCCTCTCCCATCTCGATGAGCTTCCCCAGCTCTGGAACGTGATGCGTGGCGAAATGAGCCTTATCGGCCCTCGGCCGGAGCCGGCGATCTTCTCCGAGGTGTTCGAGGAAAACATCCCTCTCTATCAGTATCGCCGGGTGATCGCACCGGGCATCACCGGCTGGTCGCAGGTGAATCAGGGCTATACGGCGGATATCGAAAGCACCAGGCTGAAGCTGGAATACGATCTCTACTACATCCTCAATCTCTCCCCCTGGCTCGATCTCCAGATCTTCTTCAAGACCATCTATTCCATGGTCACCGGACAGAACGCCCGCTGATCCGCCCGGATCCCACAGCCAGCATCTGTCACCATGCCGGGGCCGACCTTACCGAAGCGACGCCACCGGCATTGTCGTATCCGACGGGGGGCTTTTGAGCCGTTACGCGCGGTGCTGAAAAAATCAGGTTTGGTTTCTCAACCCTCGTCGTATCTTAGCCCTTCATTCCCTTGTTACGATAATTTACCAGGCTATCCTCCTCCGCTGAACTGTATGAGATCCACTGACTACGTGGTGAACCTGGTGATGAGCATTTTTATCATCGTCGGCGTTTACCAGTTCTATTTCTGGTGCCAGCGCAATCCCGTCACCGAGCCACGAGGGCTGAAGCTAAGCATTGATGACCGCATCCCCTACTGGCCCAGCTGGACCTGGATTTACAGCTTCCTCTACTACCCGGTCATTCTCTACATCAACCTTATCGTCGATTCCCCCCGCCACTTCAATTACATCGTCCTCAGCTATATCGTTCTGCTCCTTGCGCAGATGCTCTTCTTCGTCCTCTTTCCGGTGGTGACGCCGGATGAGTGGAGGTCGCGCAACAAGAAGAGCTGTCACTCGGAGCGATTTCTGGCGTTCGTCCAGAAGTTCGACGCCCCCTCCAACAGCTTCCCGAGCATGCACACATCGGTGGCAATGCTCACGGCGATGCATCTCTATCACAGCCTCGGCCCCTGGGCGTTTGCATTTCCGGCGCTGATCGCGCTGAGCTGCCTTTTCACCAAGCAGCACTTTATCGCCGATCTCCCCGCCGGCGCCGTGCTGGGATGGCTTACATTTCTCCTCTTCCGGCTGATGTACTGATTCGGCGGGCGGAGCGGGTCTCTGCATCTGTAGTAATTCAACAGTCTGGTATGACTGCTCTTAGGAAGCTCACGCCGCAGTCGATTCTTCTGGTTATCGAGATCGCCGCGATCATCGCCGGCGGATGCAGCACCATGCACCACTTTATCCCTCCGGTTCCGCCGGAGCCGGGGCACGGCATGGTGGTAATCGGCGTTGCATGGGCGCCGCATTATATCTATCCCGTCGCCCTTCAGGCCAACGGCTATTTTGCTCTGGGAACAAACGATGTCATCGGCATGGGCGTCAGCGGTTTCTTATACCCCAATAATATCTCATACATTCACTATCAGCGCATCGACGACGCCAATCGGCTCACGTATCAACTCCACGTCAATCATATCTTCTTCGATTCGTTCGATCCCGCTTACGAGGCATGCGTGGGGATCAACGCCAGTCATGGCTCCTTTCAGGGGGGAGGCAGGCTGGGAGTTGCCTGGTTCGGACACGGACTGCTGCCGGTACGGGGATGGGATTTCGGCGAGCATTCCGCGTTCGCGCCGGTGGCGGGATGCGATCTCTGGTATGAGCAGGGGGGACTCTCCGCTGAGGTCTATCCGGGGATGACGGCCTACTTCGTTGAAGCGTGGCGGGACGTAACCGAGCCACCGATTCCCGGCGTCATCGGTTCGCCGAAGATCATCGAGGGAATCGTCAGCGACAATACCATCGAGGATGGATGGAAGTTCACGCTGGCCGATGGAACCACATATTCGTTGACGCCCGCGCTCGGCCGCAGATGGTTTGAAGGCATCAGGTTTACCACCGTCACCACCGGGAACCTCCAGGAATTTGTGGCGCGTCATGCACTCCCACTATGGTCGCTCCGGCGACTCTATTCCACCGGCAGGATGGATCAACCCAGCCTCTTCCATCTCGATTATCAGGAAGTGATGAAGGAATACCGCGCCACCGGACGCCTGGTTCTCCGCGACACGCCGACCGTGATCGAACCGATTCGATGGGGCCTGGATGATCTCACCTTCGGCCTCGGGTTCCGCCCGCTGGTGCCGGGGCCATAGCAGACTGCCGAAGTGCTTGGACTGTTCAAGGACGATAAAAAAAATCACCGGCGGGCGACCCGTTATCTCCCATTTCCCGCGGGCTGATTCGTCATCACAACGCCCGGGTTCGTATGTTGTTCAAGCATCAGCGCGATCTCCCCGAAACATCGGCTCCGATGCGATCTCCCGATTCATTTAACGCACGCTCAGCTTCAAGGTCAGCTCGCTCATGCCGTCCACTCTCTTCGACAAGCTCGCGGTTCTGACCCGCTATTTCGGCTACGGCTCGTTCCGCCCCATGCAGGAGGAGATCATCGATCATATCCTGGCCGGCCAGGATACGTTTGTCCTTATGCCGACCGGCGGCGGAAAATCGCTCTGCTACCAGCTTCCGGCGCTGCTGATGAATGGGATCACCATCGTGGTCTCCCCGCTGATAGCGTTGATGAAGGATCAGGTCGATTCCCTCGGCGAAAGCGGCGTGGCCGCCACCTTCCTCAATAGCTCGCTCCCGGCCGGTGAATCCTCCAAACGGCTTGGCGATATCTTCCGCGGCAAGTACAAGCTCCTCTATCTGGCGCCGGAACGGCTGCTGATGGAGGGCTTTCTGGAGATCGTCCAGAAGCTCCCGATCTCCCTGATCGCCATCGATGAGGCGCACTGCATCTCCGAGTGGGGACACGATTTCCGGCCGGAATACCGGAAGCTCCGGGAGGTGCGCGCCCTCTTTCCAACGATCCCCGTGGTGGCCCTTACCGCAACAGCAACCGAACAGGTGCAGGCGGATATCGTCAAGCAGCTGAACCTCCAGCAGGGGAGGATCTTCAAGGCGAGCTTTGACCGGGAAAACCTCTACTACGAGGTGCGCGCCAAACAGGACACCTACGAGCAGATCAAGAAGTATCTCAAAACCCGCAAGGGGGAGTCGGGGATCATCTACTGCGGAAGCCGCAAGGGGGTGGACAGCCTCACCGAAAAACTCCAGCGCGACGGATTTGGCGCGGTGGCCTATCATGCCGGCCTTACCGCGAAGGAACGGACAACCCGGCAGGATGATTTCATCCGCGACAACGCCCAGATCATCGTCGCCACGATCGCATTCGGCATGGGAATCGACAAGCCGAACGTCCGATTTGTCCTCCATTACGACCTCCCGAAAAACCTTGAGGGCTACTATCAGGAAACCGGCCGCGCCGGTCGTGACGGGCTTCCGAGCGAGTGCATTCTCTTCTACAGCTACGGCGATAAGATGAAGATCGATTACTTCATCGACGACAAGACGCCGCAGAACCAGATGCTTGCCCGGAAGCAGCTTGCGCAGGTGATCAGCTACGCGGAATCGACACTCTGCCGCCACCGGCTGCTGGCGGAATATTTCGGCGAGACATACCACGGGACCAACTGCGGCCGCTGCGACAACTGCGTAAAACCGGTGGAGCATGTTGATGCCACGGTGCTGGCGCAGAAGTTCCTCTCCTGCGTCCGCCGCACCGGCGAGCGGTTCGGCGCCGGCTATGTGATCGATGTGCTGGCCGGCTCGGAGAACGCCAAGATCCTCTCCAACCGCCACTCAAATCTCCCGGTCTACGGCATCGGCAAAGACCATTCAAAGAAGGAATGGCTCCAGCTTTCGCGGCAGCTTCTCTCGATGGGATATGTGGTGCAGGGGGATTACAACGTGCTGAAGCTGACGCAGAAAAGCCTGGGGGTGCTGCTGGGGGAGGAGAAGGTGTTCGTCAAGCCGCTGCGCGAGGAGAAGACGAAGTTCGTGGCGGCCGCCGCCGGGCCGGTGGATGAGGATATCTTCACGCGCCTCCGCCGTCTCAGAAAGAAGCTGGCCGATGAGCATGATCTCCCGCCGTATATCATCTTCTCCGATGCATCCCTCCGCGATATGGCAAGCCGCAGACCCGGCACGCTGGAGGAGTTCGCGGAGATCAGCGGCGTTGGCGAGCGGAAGCTGGCGATGTACGGCCAAATCTTTCTGGAGGAGATCAACGGCGGACGGTAGCACGGATCAGGCTCGACATTTGCTGAAGTTCAATCCCGAGTTCTTTTTCGGATTTATCGAATGGTGATAGCGTGAATGGTCGAACATATGGCATGATGCGCCTGATGCCGGCGCTGCTTCTGGCTGGCATTCTTCTGGCCGGGTGCGGATCGGTAACGCCCCGCGCCGTTCAATCGAACGAACGATGGGAACGCGGCCGGGAGTTCGATCACCTGCTGATTATCGTGCTGGAGAATCAGAACTACGACAAGGTGATCGCCTCCCCCTACATGAAGGCGCTCGCCGATCGCGGGACGCTCTTCTCCAATTTCAACGGGCTGTTTCATCCATCGTACTCGAATTATCTGGCGATGATCGCCGGCGATGGCTTTGATACGCATCTCGATATTCAGAAGGATCTGGACGCGCCAACCATCGCCGATCTCCTTGAACCGAAGGGGCTTACCTGGAAACAGTATGCCGAGGGATATCCGGGCAACTGCTTCACCGGAACCAGCGCCGGGCGATACAGGCGGAAGCATGTCCCGTTCCTCTCCTTTACCAATATCCAGCGTAATCCCGCCCGCTGCGCCAACGTCACGGGCGCCGACAAGTTCGATACGCACAGCCTCCCGAACTACGCCTTCTATTCCCCCGATATGGATGATGACGGCCACGATACCGGCCTTGACAGCGCCGTAACCTGGCTCCAGAAATTCCTCGATCCCATCCTTGCCGATCCGGTCGCCATGAAGAACACGCTGATCGAGGTCACCTTCGATGAGTCGGAAACCTACAGCCATAATCATATCTACACGGTATTGCTGGGGGATATGGTGAAAAAGGGCTATGTGGAGAGCGCCCCCTACGATCATTATAATGTCCTGAGAACGGTGGAGGATAATTTCGGCATCGGAACGCTTGGAAAGGCGGATTCAACATCCTCGCCAATTACCAGCATCTGGGCGCGGTAAATAGCGCAAGAGCTCTCTGACACAGGATGATCGATCCCGGCGGAGCGTGCTTTGGCAAACGGCCCCACGGATGCTCGCTGGAATCGATCGTTGCGCGCCGCGTCACCCGCCCACGCGATGATGCGGACAATCCCCACGCGTTGGCTCTCGGACGCACTCGGCCTTTGCACATCCCCTTCGCTGCCACTCCCCAGGCTGATCATAATCTCCCGGGGTTTCCCTTCATTTTTCTCGACAGATAATTCCCCTTCACCTTACGCCGGAAGCTCCTCATCCCTGTCCCGGGGAACACCTGGATGCGCCGTATCTCGAAGGGGTCACGGCGGATGGCGACCGGCCCGGAGTTCGACGCCACGCCGAAGCGATATCCGGCCTGCTGTACCAGCAGTTTCACATGCTCGTTCAAGGCCCCGTAAGGGTAACAGAAGCTGAGGATATCCTCTCCCACCATCTCCGCGAGCCGCGCCCTGGACCCCTCAATCTCTCTGACCGCATCTTCCGTCTCCAGCTCCGTCAGGCGGAGATGATAAAGAGTATGGGCGCCGAACTCTATACCGTAACTCCGCATCTGCCGTATCTGCCGGAGGTTCAGCAGCGGAACCCGCGGCTCCCCCGGCTGATCGCAATCCCACTGATTCACCGCACAATCGGTCACCATAAAGACCACTGCCTTGAATCCATACTTTCTGAGGAGGGGAAAGGCACGGGTGAAGTTATCCTCATAGCCGTCGTCAAACGTCAGGATCGCGTATCGTCCCAGCGCCGCCCGCTTCAGCGGGAGATCCATAAACTCCCGCAGGGTGATAACGGCATAGCCCTTTCGTTTCAGATAGCGAAGCTGCCGCTCGAAGTTATCCTCCGTCACATAGATCCCGTGGTGCCCCGCCTCCGCCGACGAACCGACCACGCGATGGTACATCAGGACCGGCACCTCGCGCAGATGCTTCCTGAGGATGACATCCTCGTATACCGCCAGTATCCCATCCACCATCCTCTCGCCGTCGAACTCGCAAAGCGCGGCCTCGCGGAGATCATCCGGGATGCCCGGCATCGAGAGGGCACTCCTGATATCGGCGGCCACCATCGTCCAGTCGAAGGACCGGCCGGAGGCTATGTCACCGAAATTACTCCGCAATCCATCGGCGAAGTTCGCCGGCGTGATCAATCCCACGGAACATGCCTCCCCGATAGCCACGGTTGGCACGCCACACATCAGCGACTGCATCGCCACCTGTCCGGCACCGATCACCACCGATGATTCCCGCATCAGCGGGATCACGTCCTCCACGTAGCCGGTAAACTCAACCGCCGGACGAAATTCCTCGAAGCACTCCGGTATCGTCTGCCCGCCGATCACGCGGACCCGCACGCCGGGAAGCATCGGGAGGATGTCGCGCAGGATCGACAGAATCATATGAGCGATCTCCCCCTTCGGCCCGGAGAGCCTTCCGATGATCGATATCACCCCGGAGGAAGGCTTCGCCGGGCCCGCGGCTGACTCGGGAAGGATGATGCCGTTGCGGATCACCCCGATAGCATGGGCTGGAACGTGAAGATCGGCCGTCAGGTGGTCGCGAATGTTCTCGCAGACTGCGATCGCCATGTCGCCGAATGCCTTGACGATCCTGCGGGATGAGTGGACAGGCTGGCGGCCGTGAATGGTGGTGACCAGAGGAATACGGCAGATCCGGGCCGCGAAACTGCTCACCCACGATGATGCCCTGGAGTGGGCATGGACCACATCGATATCCAGCTCGTGGATCAGCGCTACCAGCTTTCTGATATGCCTGATCCGATTTGCCATCGTTCGGCGATTCAGATCCATCTGAATATGGGGAGCCAGGGTTTTCCTGGTCAGCGTGTCGGAAACGATCGTCACTGCATGCCCGCGACGGATGAGCGCATCGGCAAGAAGAACCGAATAGATTTCGGCTCCGGTCACCTCCAACTGCGAGAGGACTAATAGAATGTTCATTGCATCGTTCGGTGAGGGCCGTGGAGGAAAACGAACGGCGCGGGCATTCACCTGATCGAATCATCACGGCACGAAATAACCGTGTCGTTATCGAATCGCTGAAGCGCAAGCCTGCGGGGATGGCCGGCCGAGCATATCGGTCGCGAGCGATGCGTGTTTGGAAACCGTCGATCACACAATCCCAGCCGATACGTTAGGGCAACGTCGGTGAGATCGTCCGATCGTTCTCCTTCATATGATTCTGGAACGGAGAAGGAGCCGAAAATGACGGCCCCAGAAAATGAGCTGTCTGCGAATGTTCGCAAGCTAACGGAGCAATATGGATGCAGGATGAAAATTGGCCGCCGGGATATTCATGATCAATCCTCGGGCTTTCGCCGGCATTTACCTTGTCTGCGGATTTCCATTCCACTAATCATGAAGGGCGATCATGAGCGATTATTCCAGCCACGGTTATCATCAGGGGGATCATAACCGGCGGGATTTGATGGCCACGCAACACCGTGCGCCATCAGGCCCGCGCCATATTTTCTGCACGGGATGAGGGGGAATATTTTCAACATGCTCACCATCTGATTTTCGCGACATTTTTCAATCAGGCGGAACGATAAGGATTTCGTCGCGGTCCGGGACGAACCCAGATTCCAGGCGGCGCTGGACCGCATGGCCGCGATGAGCTGATAACGGTTCACGCCGATGCGCGAAGCTCTCACCAACGGAGCTTCGCGCATCGCATTCTCCCGCCGGTTGCGTATCTCCATGGCATGGCCGTAGTTTCCCCCGCAAAACCTGCATCTGCCCGATATCATCCCTGTTATGTACCCGCATTTCATGCACGAACCGATCTCCCCGATACGCGCGCTCTGGCTCACGGAGAACTATCACCCAGGTCGCGGCGGCATGGCGCAGTCGTGCGACAGGATCGTACACGGGCTGCGTGGCGATGGCGTGACGATCGACCTTGTCCATTTCACCAGACACCTTGCCGAGCCCAGGATCGAGGCAAAACAGGGGGGGCGCTATATCAGCTTTCCGATCGATGATGATCCGGCGCACGGGCTCAACCTGCTCTGGAATCTTCTCGCCGCCGACAGCTTCCGGAACCATTTCACCCATGTGGTCGCGTTCGGGGGGATTCTGCCGTTGCAGGCCGGCCCTGTCTACGCCGCATGGCTTGGGGTTCCGCTTATCACCCTCTTCCGCGGCAACGATTTCGACGCGGCGATCTTCACCCCGAAACGATCCGACCTTGTCCTGACCGCCATCGCCCGCTCGTCCGCCGTTGCCGCGGTAAGTCGCGATAAGGAGATGAAGATCCGGGCGCTCTCTCCGGCCACGCGCACGGTCTGGATTCCCAACGGGATCGATCTGACCAACTGGGAGCCGCTCCCCTCGGATCGCGCGCGCGCGCTGGCGTGGCGACGGGAACATGTACAGCCGGGGCGGAGAGTGCTGGGGATGATCGGGCAGATCAAACGGAAGAAGGGGGGTCTTTTCTTCCTGGACGCGCTCCTTGCATCGGGGCTTGCCGGACGATTTCATCTCCTCTTCGTCGGCGATCTGGATGATGAAGTTCTGGCCTGGCTGGAGGCGCACCCCGGCGCCATCGACCAGAGTGCGTTTCCGTTCGCCGATCGTTACGAGCTGCTGGCGCACTATCCCGCATGCGATTTCGCCGTCATCGGCTCCTTCTACGATGGCCTTCCAAATGTGCTGCTGGAGGCCGCCGCGCTCGGCATCCCCTTTATCGCCTCAACCGCCGGCGGCATGGCCGATCTGCTGATCGATGGCGAGCATGGATTTCTCTTCCATCCCGGCAACGGGGCGGAATGCCGCCGGGCAATCGCCCGCGCCGCCAATGCCGATGATGCTGAACTTGCGCGCATCGGCGAGCGTTGCCGGGAGCTTGTGCCGGGACGATTCGATCATATCACGGAGGCCGCCGCCTATCGTGGGCTGCTGGCCGAAACCGCCCGGTCACGACGCGCCGATCCGGTCGCCGGACAACTGGTCGCCGGGCAATTATCGCGCGCGGAGGTAATCCTTCCACGCGAACTTTCCACATCCTTTCCGGAAGAATCATGAGCGGAATGCTACGCCGCCTTGCCATCCCCCTCGTTGCCCTTTCACTGCTCGCCACGGCATGCGGTCACAAGGAGAAGAAACCCGCCACCGCGGAGCGCCAGCCGCCGC
>JBDSJW010000293.1:0-16749 GCA_039917235.1 Kapaibacterium sp. (SeqCode)
CTGGATGATGGTGAAGAACATCATCATAAAGAGGTGCGTGTCCACATCTTTTCTCAGCATCCCCCGCTGGCTCCCCTCGACAATCAGCCGCTCGAACACCGTCAGGATTCTCTCCCGACGGTGATCCTCGATCTCCTTCCAGAGTTCCGGCATTTTGCGGCGGAGGTCATCCAGAAACGGTCGCTGCATCCGGCAGACCTTCCGGCCGATGACATTCATCAGCGACCGGAGCTTTTCAACGAAGTCCGCCTGAGGGTCCTCGACGATGCCGTTGATCTCCGTCACCATCTCATTCCGCATCAGGTAGATCGATTCGCGGATCATCTCCTCCTTGCTGGAGAACTGCTGATAGAGAGTTTTTTTGCTGATGCCGAGCGCGCCGGCCAGCTCGTCGGTGGTCACCTTGGAGAAGCCGTGGGCAAAGAACTGATCCTGCGCGGTTCGCAGAATCTGGGTTCGGAGCGCGGTTTCATCTATTATCGTGGAAGAATCGATGGTGGGGGGGGATATCATGGCTGTGTCGGCTGATAAAATCGGGATACCATAGAAACTGTTTTTGTTTTTGCAGTTTCCAAGCTACGAAAACTTTTCCCCGTCGCAAGCATCTCCAGCGGCTCTGCTTTGTTACAGGTTATACATGGGGACGTCCGGTTACCGCGCAAACAGCGATCTTTGTTCCCCGGAAGTTTCGATATCATGGGCCGCCGGTCGATGCCCCTGTCGAGCTTCAATTCCTACTTCTCCCGCGTGGCGGCGTGAAATCATCAACTCAAGTCAGGACAAGGATCAATGGCCGATCTCCAGCAGCGTATCGAGGAGCTTTTCGCTCTTCCGGTTTCCGAATTGCCGATCGACGAGGCAAACGCCCTGTTTGCCGAGCTGAAGGAGGGGTTGAACGCGGGGACGATTCGCTCGGCGGAGCCGGACGGGGGTAACGGATGGCGTGTCAACGGGTGGGTAAAGCGGGGGATTCTCCTCGGCTTCCGCGCCGGATCGCTTGCCGATGTCTCCACCGGCGGCTTTTCCTTCTTCGATAAGGAGAATCTGCCGTTGCGCCGCTTCAACGCCGCCGATGGCGTTCGCGTGGTGCCGGGGGGCTCCGCCATCCGCGACGGCGCCTATGTGGCCCCCGGGGTGATCTGCATGCCGCCGATGTATATCAACATCGGATCGTATGTGGATGCCGGGAGCATGGTGGATTCGCACGCGCTGGTGGGGACGTGCGCGCAGATCGGCAAGCGGGTGCATCTGAGCGCCGCGGCACAGGTCGGCGGCGTGCTGGAGCCGGTGGGGGCAAGCCCTGTGATTATCGAGGATGATGTGCTGGTTGGCGGAAACTGCGGCATCTACGAGGGGACGCTCGTGCGGCGTCGCGCGGTGCTGACCTCCGGCGTGGTGCTGACCGCATCCTCCCGCGTCTACGATCTGGTGAACGAGCGGATCATCTCCGCCGCGCCGGACCGTCCGCTGGAGATCCCCGAGGGGGCCGTGGTGATCAACGGCGCGCGGAAGCTGGCGGGGGAATTCGCAACCGGGCATGGCCTGTCGATATCGACCCCGATCATCGTGAAATACCGCGATGACCGGACCGACGCGAAGACGGCGCTGGAGGATGCGCTCCGCTGATGCGGCCGGTGGGGACGTTTGAAACGTCCCCCGACAATTGACAGACCGTTCGGGGACGTTTGAAACGTCCCCCGACAACGCGGCGCGCAACCCTTGTGGCATATCGCTCCATTCCCGAAGTTAGCGGAGCTTCATAATTTTTTAGCGACGAACTACTGAACAGGCGATACTGATTCCGATGAAAAACGACAACACATTCTCCCAGACCGATGACGCGCAGCCGCGTGGCGTGCGCCGGTCCTACATCCGGTCCGCGATCGGTGTCGGTGCCATCATTGCGCTTTTCGGCCTGGTGGCCGTGACGATCTACTTCGTGGAGATCGCCAGTTCGCTCCCATCGCTGGAGGAACTGGAGAACCCGCGGGCCGATCTCTCCACGCGCATCCTCACCGCCGACGGCATCCCGCTTGATCAGTTCTTCGTCCACAACCGGACCTATATCCGATACGATTCCATTCCCAAGAGCTTCGCCAAGGCGTTGATCGCCACGGAGGATCAGAAATTCTACGATCACTGGGGGGTGAACCTTGAGCGCATTCTGAAGGCGGTGGTGAAGAATGTGATGTCGATGAACCTCGCCAAGGAGGGGGCCAGCACCATCACGCAGCAGCTTGCCCGTAACCTCTATCTCTCGCAGGAGGTGACGATCAGCCGGAAGCTCCGCGAGCAGTTCACGGCGGTGCAGATCGAGCGGACGTATACGAAGAACGAGATTATGGAGATGTACGCCAACACCGTCTACTTCGGTCACGGCGCGTACGGCATCCAGGTCGCCAGCGAGATCTATTTCAACAAGCGCCCGATTGACCTGACCGATGACGAGAGCGCCTATCTGGTCGGCGTGCTGAAGGCGCCTGAGAACTATGACGCGGATCAGCATTACGACCGGGCCATCGAGCGGCGGAACACGGTGCTGGCGCTGATGATGCAGATGGGCTATCTGAGCGGCAAGGAGTATACCGAGTACAGCCGGAAGCCGATCGTCTTTGTCAAGCAGAAGAAGGAGGTGGGGATCGCGTCGCATTTCGTGGAGGCGCTCCGTCTCAGCCTGGCGAAGGAGCCGAAGCTCCAGGGCTACAATCTTTATCGGGATGGCCTGGTGATCTATACCACGCTGGACACCCGCATCCAGAAGTACGCGAACGAGGCGGTGCGCGAGCATCTGAACGAGTTCCAGCCGCTGTTCAGCAAAAGCTGGTCGTGGCGCGGAAAGGAGCCTTTGCTGAAGCAGATCGTGGGCAAGGCCGCGCGTGAGAGCGAGGAGTACAAGGCGGCGCTTACGGAGGAGGACCGGGTGAAGGTGATCAAGGCGCTGACGCAGCGACCCGATTTCATCGACTCGGTGAAGAAGGAGGCCACGCAGATTGAGACAGGCTTTGTGGTGATTGAGCCGAAGACCGGATTTGTCAGGGCGATGGTCGGCGGAAGCGATATCACATCGGGTCGCGGACTTAACCACGTGACGCAGATCAGGCGGCAGCCGGGATCATCGTTCAAGCCGTTTGTCTATGCCTCGGCATTGCAGCAGGGGATGAACCCCAACTCATCGATCTCCGCCGCGTCGTTTGTCTACCATATTCCCGGCGGCGGGACATGGGCGCCGAAGGGGAGCGGCGGCGGCGTGGTATCGCTCCGAAGCGCGCTCAAGTTCTCGATCAACACGGTTGCCGCGCGGTTGATCTGCGAGAAGACAACCCCGGCGAAGGTGATCAAGCTGGCAAAGGAGATGGGGATCAAATCCCCCATCCCGGAGTTCCCGTCGATAGCGCTCGGCTCCGCCGAAGTGACGCCGATGGAGCTGACGGCCGCCTACGGAACGTTTCCCAACGAGGGCTTCTTTGTGGAGCCGACGTTTATCCTGAAGGTGGAGGATCGCTGGGGACACGTCATCTACTCATCCAAACCGGTGCTCCATGAGGTTCTTACGCCAAAGGTCGCCAGCGATATGGTGTCGATGATGCGGGGCGTTGTGGATGGCGGCACGGCCACCTCGATCCGTCACTGGTTCAACTACCCGGCGGCCGGCAAGACCGGCACCACGCAGGACTTTGCCGATGCGTGGTTTGTGGGCTATACGCCGGAACTGGTGGCCGGCGCATGGGTCGGGTTCGATGATCACCGCATCAAGTTCACCGGCTGGTACGGCCAGGGAGGAAAGGCGGCGGCGCCGATCTGGGGTCGCTTTATGGCGAAGGTCTATCAGGACGATCGATTGCCGTATGACCAGCGCGAGTTTATCGGCCAGCCGAGCCGCTCGTACGACAAGGTGCCGTACAATTACAGTCGTGAGCCGCTGGAGAACAGCCGTGTTCCCACCGGAGTGCTGAACAGCGGTGGCGATGCGGGGGGGACCGATAACGATCACTCCGTGATGGATAATTCCGGCGGCGGCAATGACGACAATGGCGGAGGCGGAACCTCCGATGATAAGAAGGAGATTCTTGCCCCGGCCGCATCGGATGACAAGAAGTTTGAGGGGCAGAAAAAGAATCCGTAGGGATTTCTTCTTCAGGCAATATGAGACGGCGGGCTTTCGGAACATATCTCCGGAAGCCCGCCGTTTGTTTCTATCCGGCGATCACGCGCCTGCCGGAGCGTCATACCACACAGCCATCATCAGCATACGCCGCTCTCCCCGGCCCTCGCCAGCAGGCAGGTCTTCTCAATCCAGTACGGACATTCCGGGCAGTGGGGCGTCCGCAGCGGCAGCTCCCGTCGGCCGCTGAAGCTGAGGGCGCGGATATCGCCGATCGCCGCGCGGATCTCCTCCTCGATGCGCGTTGTCTCGAATCGCGAGAAGACAAAGCTCTGCGGCTCATCGGGATGCTCGGTGAAGAGGACGGTCCCCTGCACCGATCGCTGCGCCGGGTTGAGCGCGGCGATCAGATAGGCGTAGGCCCGAAGCTGCGGCAGATAGCCCTCGGCCGCGTCGTGAAGCTCCGTGCGGTCCAGCCGGCGCGTCTTGTACTGCACCAGCGAAAGCGTTCCATCCTCCATCTCCACCACGCGATCGATCACCCCCAGCAGATACTCCGACTCAAACGGCATCCGCAGCTCGTAATCGGTGCGGGGCCTGCTGTCAGGAGGGAACAGTATTGCTCCCGCGATGGGGCTGGAGAGAAGCCGCCCGAATGTCTCCAGCAGCATCCTCCGCATCCTGACAAGATCCTCCGGCGCCAGCGGTTCCAGCCGCAAGGCATCGTCGATGATCCGTTCGATTGCGGTGCGCTCGTCGGGATCTCCGGCGTCGGTTGCGAGAAGGGGGAGCGCTGATGCGCTTCCGGGGATTGCCTGGTCGATGCGGATCGCGGCGCGGCGGAAGAGCCGGGCGAAGATGGTTCCATCCTCACTGTCGCGTGAGTCGGGATCGATATCGTATGCCTCGGCGATCTTCTCCGGGATGCCCAAGCGATACTTCAGATAGTATTTGGTGGGGCACTGGGTGTAGATCAGCAACTGCGTCGCCGAATAGATCTCCCCCTCCACGCGCGCCCGCAGCTCACCGATTCTGACGGCATCCGCGCGGAACGGCCTCGTCGTGTCTCCAAACGGAGAGTAGCGGGGAAGCTCATCGATCGCGAGATGGAAATCGACCGACTGTTCCCACGCCTCGGTTCGTTCGGTAGCGCCGTCGGCGTCCAGGAAACGGAGCGATTGCGCGAACAGCCGCACCGGGCCGCTCTCCTCGGGAAGGAAGGAAAAGGGGGCGATTGCCCAGTCCAGCATTGTGCCGACCGGCGGTTTCCGGCGATCGTATTCTCCCGAGAGGATCAGAAGATCGCGCGCGCGGGTTGCCGCCACATAGAAGAGCCGCGCCTCCTCCGCCCGTTCCCGCTCGCTCTCCCGCAGCCCCATCAGCGCCACGATCGCCGGCCGATGTTCCTCCTTGTTGTACTTCCAGTTCCATCCGAACCCGAGATCCTTGTCAAAAAACGGCTCGGCCGATATGCGCGTCGGCGAATGGAGCGCCGGCAGTACCACGATCGGGAACTCCAGCCCCTTGGCGGCGTGCATGGTCATCAGGCGGACGGCATCGCGGCCGGTGTTGACCGGCGCCTCACCTTCCATCTCCTCAAGCTCCACCATCTCGCTGACCCGTTCCACAAAATCGAACAGGTTGGTGAAGCCGCGCGATTCATACTCCCGCGCCATCTCAATCATCTTGTCAACATTCGCCAGATTCTGCTCGCCGCGCTCCGCGCCGATCACCGCTCCGCGCCAGCCGGTCCGCTCCAGCAGGCGACGGAGCAGCAGCGATATCGGGATGCGGCTTGCCATGCAGCGGTCATCCGCGATCATCTCCACGGCACGCCGTAGCGGCTCATCGGCGGTTCCTGATGCGGCGTGGCGGACCGCGCGCGACCAGAGATCATTCTCCTCGACGGCGGGATCGCGCGTCAGCGTAAGGCGATAGAGATCGGCATCGGAGACGCAGAAGAAGGGGGAGCGGAGGAGGCCGAGGAGGGCGATGTCATCGCGCGAGTTGAGGAGGGTTCGGAGATAATTGAGGAGATCGTGAATCTCCTGCGTCTTGTAGAACCCGACGCCGCCGTGCGTGACGAAGGGGACCCCGTACTTCCTGAACGCCGCCTCGATGGCGGGGAAGTGGGTCCGTTTCCGGGAGAGGATCGCCATATCGCTGAACCGCGCCGGTCGCGCCGATTCCTCCTCCTCACCGGCGGGGCATTCCCAGACGACAGGCTCGCCGCGCGCCACGATGCCGAGCAATCGCCGGGCGATCATCTCCGCCTCCGGGCACCAGATCGGATCGTAGCGGTCGGCGCCATCATCGCTCTCCTGCTCCGGGGATTGCAGGATGATCTCCACCGTTCCCCGTCCGGCCGAGCGCCGGGCGCAGACCAGATCATCGTATTCCACGCCGAACATCGACGACGCGCTCCTGCCGATGATCGGCCGGCAGCTTGCGTTGACGTAGGCGCAGATCGACGGGAGGAGCCGGAAGGAGGCGTTCAGGTTGATCACCCCCTGCGCCTCCTCGCGCGATTCCGGCTCAATCCGTTCGGAGCGGAAGAAGAGAGGGCCATCGTCGCGCCCCTGCGCCCGGTTGCTGACACGGATCTCCTCGGTCGCTTTCGTGAAGACCTCCACCTCCGCGTTGCGGAAGCCGTAGATCGACTGCTTGCGGTCGCCGACGATGCAGAGATGACCGAAGCCGAGCCCTTCCAGGAGATCGCGGGCGATCGAGTATTGAAGCTCGTTGGTATCCTGGAATTCATCGATCATGATATGGCGGAATCGCCGGGCCATCTTCTCGTGATTTCCCGGTTGCCGGAGCCCTTCCAGCAGCCGCAGTTGGAGATCCTCGAAGTCCAGCACATTCAGCCGATCCTTGCGCGCCGCGTAGCGCCGCATGGCATCATCGTAGACATTGAGAAGGAGCCGGGTATCATCAAAGAGCTGGCCGTGGAGATCGGGATCGCCGCTGGCTTCCAGGAATTTTCCGGCGCGGCGGAACGCGGCGGCAAGTTTCATGGCGGGATCTTCCAGCACCTCGAACTCCTCGCCGCTCAGGCGGTAGGAGCGTTTGCGGGGAGTTCCCTCCTTTGTCAGGAGCAGTTCGCGGAGGGCGTTTGCGCGGGTGATGATCTCATCGGCGGAGCGGGCGGCGCGCAGATCCGAGAAGACCGCTCCGGCCTCGGCCGCCTTGTCATCCTTCATCATCTCTATCAGCCGGCTGAACGCCGGGATCGTATCGGCGTTCAGGAGCATGCCACGCACCACGGCATCCAGCCGCGTCCGCCATCGCTCAAGCGTCTCATCGCGTTCCAGCGCCAGGACGCCCCCCATGCGACTGAAGGTGATGATCTCGCGACGGCCGAGCATCATCCTGAGGATATGCTCCATCTTTTCGCGACCAAGGCGGCGGGCCAGATCGAATGTCCGCTCGAACTCCGCCCCACCCGATTCGGCCAGCGCGTGCTCTATCGCCTCCATCAGCGTATCCTCGCTCATCCTGCGCCGTTCGTAGCCGCTGATCACCGCGTAGTTGGGGGCCACGCCGGTTTCTATCGGAAACTCGCGGAGGAGTTGCGAGCAGAAGCCGTGGATGGTTGAGACGATTGCCGACGGAAATTTTTCGCGGGCGGTTTTCAGCAGCCACCACGACGCGCGATGCTGATCGCTGCCGAGCCGTCGTTCAAATTCCTCCGCGATCTTTCCGCGCAGCTCCGAGGCCGCCTTTTCGGTAAAGGTGATCGCGGCAATATCCCCCGGCATCGCGCCGAAGTGTTCAACGATATCGCAGTAGCGGCTGACAAGGACCCGCGTCTTTCCCGATCCGGCATTTGCCGTGATGGAGATGTGACGATTGGGATCGTGCGCCTTTTTCTGGTCGAGGGTAAATCGGGTCATATGGGGGCAAAGCTACGAATGCCGGAGCAGTTGCGCCGGCATGGAGCGGAAACAAAAAAATGTCGGGGGACGTTTCAAACGTCCCCCGACAGTGCGTCACGGAATTACAGACCGCCGCGAGCGGCTACTTGTCCAGCACCACCACGCGCTTGGTCTCGCTCGTGCCGTTGATCTCCACGCGGACCATGTAGCTGCCGCTACTCCATCCCTTCGTCTCGATGATCTTCTCCCCGTTGATGAGTGGGAAATCCTCGGTGGAATTATAGACAACGTGCCCGGCCACATCGGCGATGGTGATGGTCATTGGCGAGCGGAAGGGGCCGCGGTAGTTGATGACAAAGCTTCCGCCGCTGGCCACGGGGTTCGGCTGCACCGAGAGGATGCCGTCGGCGCTGGCACCGGTGCGGACCCCGGCCGGGTGATTGCCGCCGTCGCCGATATCACCGGGGTCTCCGTCGCTGCTCTTGCGGGTGACGGTGCAGACGTGGCAGAGCCAGGTCTGCGCGGCGTTGGCCACCTGTGTCGCCCCCGCCTTGCACTGCACTCTGGCGTACGGGATCGGGAAGGTGATGGCAAGCGGGGTCTGCCCCCATGAATCGAAGAAGAGATTGGCGCCGGCATCGTTGCAGCCGGAGAACCCGCCGGCGTTGGCGCGGATCAGGTAGCTGTTGGTGCCCGGGGCAAAGCTCCCGGTGTAGCCCACGGCGTAGACATCGTAGGGGGCGCTGGCGAGCGTTGTCGGGGCCAGATCGAGCGCCGCGCCGTATTCAAAGTTGGCGCCGCCATGGATGCTGATCCAGTTGGAGTTGAGCGTGGTGCGATCAACCTCCATCAGCAGAACGTCGCCTCCGCCGAATCCGCCGAATGGGTTGTACTCGTAGCCGACGACCACAAAATCACCGCTCGGAAGTTCCCGGACATCGTTGAGCAGCGTAAATGCGCCGTTGAACTCGTAGGTCCTGTCGTTGACGTATGTGCCGTTCGGCTGAACCTCCAGCAGATAGGCGGCACCGTTGCCGGAGGGGGACTGCGAGTAGCCGGCGATGATCAGATTGCCGTTGGCGCACTCCCTGATCCGCGTTGCCTGGGAATTTGCCAGCGGCTGCATATGATAGGCCCATCCGGTGGCCCCGAAACTTCCGTCGACGTCCTGAACGCGGACGGCGAAGATATCGGCGTTGCCGGCTCCGAACTGCGACACACCGGCCGCGACAATCTCCGAACCGCCGTTGGCAAGCGCGACCGAGGAGAAGAAGGCCTTCTGCTGCGGGCCGTAGGAGCGGCTCCAGAGAAGTTGCCCGTTTACGTCGGTCCTGAGAATCCACCCCAGGAACTCGCCGGGGATCGGGGTGTTCCATCCGAAGTTGAACGTCCCGCCGCAGATTACGTAGCCGTTATCGGTCGGGTTCTGCACAACGTCCGTCCCCATATCGTACTGGGTGCCGCCGTAGGTCATCGCCCACTGCACGTTGCCGCCGGCGTCCAGCTTCAGCAGGAAGACATCGTAGCGGTTGCAGCAGTTGTTTGCGTTCTCCGTGGTTCCGGTCACGATGTAGCCGCCGTCGCTTGTCAGCTCAATCTTCCGTCCGTCATCGTACCCTCCCAGATCGTAGGTGTTGGACCAGAGCAGCGTTCCGCAGGCGTTGGTCTTCACCACGTACACATCGTTGTCAACCCCGAAGCTCGCGGAGGTTCCAGCGGAGATCGATCCGCCGTCGACCGGCGTATACTGGACGCTGTTGCCTAACTCGTTGCCGCCGCCGTAGATCGACTGAAATATCCCCTGTGCTCTGGCTGTGCCGGAGATTGCGGGGAGGATGCAGGCGATCGCCAGAAGACCGAACAGGCGCGATAGTAGTGTGCGCTTCATGTTGATACTCCTCATCGATTGAAGTGAATGATTGCCGCGCGCGCCGGCATTCAACAGGCACGACGGCGGGGAGAGTTGACTGGGATGGGAGTTCCCGGGGATGCTGCATTGGGAGGATGGGGACGTCGGCAAACTTATGCCGGGCCGGAGCTGGTTGCGAGTACATCTTTGTGTACCCGGCTTTCAGGAGCGCCGCCATCACCGCGCCGCTTCGTAAGAAATTATCAACCGCCGCCGGGGGCGGGCCGATCGGCCGGAATTGCCTCCCACCATTGATCTCATTTGCCGTACATTAGTGTCATGGCTGAGAAAAAATGCGTTTATGATCCCCTCGTGGAGCTGATGGCCTACTACGCGGGGAAGAAGAGCACGACGGAGAAAGTCGATACATCCACGCTGACAGTGGAGGAGCGGCTGAAACAGCGGATCATCGATGGCGATCAGATCGGCATCGACAACGATCTGACGGAGGCGCTCAAGAGTCACGAGCCGCTTATCATCATCAACACGTTCCTTCTGGACGGCATGAAGGTGGTGGGCGAGCTGTTCGGCTCGGGGCAGATGCAGCTTCCGTTCGTCCTCCAGTCCGCCGAGACGATGAAGCGCGCGGTTGCGTTTCTGGAGCCGTTCATGGAGAAGAAGGACGGGAGCGAGAAGGGGCTGATGGTGATCGCGACGGTGAAGGGGGATGTCCATGATATCGGCAAGAACCTGGTGGATATCATCCTTACCAACAACGGCTACAAGGTGGTCAACCTCGGCATCAAGGTGTCGGTGGAGGTGATGCTGGAGGCCGCGCGCGAGCATCGTGCCCACGCCATCGGCATGAGCGGGCTGCTGGTGAAGAGCACCCTGATCATGAAGGAAAATCTTCAACTGATGCACGGCCGGGGGATTGATATCCCGGTGATCCTTGGCGGCGCCGCGCTTACACGACGCTACGTGGAGCAGGATCTGCGGGAGATCTACGGCCCGAACGTTGCCTACGCCAACGATGCGTTCGCCGGGCTTCGCTACATGGAACGGATCGTCTCCGGCGAGCCACTCGGCAGCCCCGATGTGGCGACCGGTCCCGCCGTCGTTCCAGGAGGGGAGAAGCTTTCCACCGAGGAGCGCGCCAGCAGCGATGCCTACGCCAACGCGCGGCGCGCCACATCGACGCGTGGGGAAGTCCGTATCAGGCCGGCACTTGAGGAGGAGCTGGATGTGCTGGCGGATATCATGGGAGTGGTGGCCAAGGATCTTCGCGCCGCCGATATCTCCGAGCTTGTAATCGCGGAGCTGAATGAGACGGTGATCGGTGGCGGGCGGATCAGGAAAGGGGAGGAGGGTTCCTTCGAGCTTACGAATATCGCGATGCTGCCGGAGCAGTGGACCGCCGGCGCCGGCATGGATCTGGTTCGCGCGATGCGCCGCACGGCCCGCGCCGCCACCCACGATGCCGTGGTCTACGTCACCTGCGATCCCTCCGATGCCGAGCTTGGACGGTTCTACCGGACGCTCGGGTTTGAGCTGGTTCCGGTGGATGATCCCCGCGCAATCGTCGCCAACGACAAGATCGATTACTGCATCGAGACCTACGGGATGGCGCCGGCGCTCTTTATCTCGAAGCCGCCCTCGGCGCTCAGGGAAACCGCCGGCTCATCGCTGGTGGTGTCGCAGCATCTGCTGGATGAGCAATCGCGCGATGCCGATTTTCCGGTGGCGGCCGAGGATTACGAAACCGATCGCGGCGTTCATCGCCTTCGCGTTACATCAACCGTGGACCGCACGGTTCCAGTCCCCGATGTGCCGTTCTGGGGAGCGCGCACCGTGGAGAACATCAGGCTGGAAAAGGTGTTCGAGTATATCAACGAGGTTGCCCTGATCCGCGGGCAGTGGCAGGTGAAGAAGGGGACCAGGACAGCCGAGGAATATCGTCGCGAGCTGGATGAGGTGGTCTATCCGAAGTTCGAGGAGATGAAGCTCCGCGCCAAGCGGGAGAAGCTGCTGGACCCGAAGGTGATCTACGGCTACTATCCCTGCCGTGCCGACTACAATTCGCTGGTGATCTATAAGCCGAAGGGGATGGCGCCGGAGGATTTGACACGCGAGTGGACCGGCGCGAAGATCGACGAGGCGAACCTTGAGGAGTGGATGCGCTACGAGTTCCCGAGGCAGTCGCACGGCCGGCATCTCTGCATCGCCGATTTCTTCCGCCCGATTGAAAGCCCGGAGTTCGATGTTGTGGCGTTCCAGATCGTGACGATGGGGAAGCGCGCGGGGGAATATTCCGCCGAGCTGTTCGCCGCCAACGATTACGCGGACTATCTCTATTTCCACGGCCTTTCGGTGGAGAGCGCCGAGGCGCTTGCCGAGTACTGGCATCGTTCAATCCGCGCGGAGCTGGGAATTGCCGCCGATGACGCCGCCGATATCCGTCGTCTCTTCTCGCAGGGCTATCGCGGCAGCCGCTATTCCTTCGGCTACGCCGCCTGCCCGAACCTGGAGGACCAGACAAAACTCTTCACGATGCTGGACCCGGAGAAGATCGGGATTACGCTTTCCGAGGAGTTTATGCTGGACCCCGAGCAGTCCACCAGCGCGATCGTGGTGCATCATCCCGCCGCCAAGTATTTCAACGTGCGGGAGTGATCTCATACGTACCCCGTAAGGGCAGTTTACGAACTGCCCCAACAGTATAACCAAAGCCCTTCCCGATGAACATCGAGAAGGGCTTTGTCGTATCCAGCCCATCGCCATCCAAAAATATTTCACCCCCTTTAAGACCGCTTTAAGCGCCGCCCATAGCATGAATACCATTCAAACGATCGCGATCAGGGAGCCCCTCTCCTCCCGCGCGGCGATACGGACGGAGGGGAGAACTCAACTGAAGCGGGAAGTGTGATGAAAACATTCAGGACGATACGGATGATCCTTTCGATGATGTGCGGCGCGTTCCTCTGCCTGGTCGTCGCTGGGCTGGGTCTCTATCTGATCACCCCATCGGAGGCGGCGGAGGGGGGAATGAAAAATTTTCGAGCCCCTTTAAGAGGGCTTTAAGAGCGAGCGATAGCATGATAGCAGTTCAATGATCGTAGCCTGGTGGCAACCCGCTCCGGCGATGATCGGCAAGATTGGAAACATTCAACTCAACCCGAAGAACCGATGAAAACGATGAAGAACCTGAAGATGATCTTTTCGATGATGTGCGGATGCGCGGCCTGCGTTGCCGTTGCGGGGCTGGGTCTCTATCTGATCACCGATCGCGACGGAGCGGGGGAGGCTACCCCAATCGTGCCGGGGCGAATCCGTTGATGTTCAACTTCTTCCAGCAAACAATTCACAGTTTACTTTACACAGATCGGAGCAGTATCATGAAGCACAAGCAGGCATTACACAGTTTATGGGGTCTTTTCTGTAGTCTCGTTATCGCGGCGGCGATCGGCGTGACCGGCGGCGCGAGCGCATCGGCGCAGGCGGGAGGGGTCTGCGATCTCCTTCGCGTCAGCCCGAAATACAGCGGGCAGGGATGCTGCTGGGGATTCACCTTCAGCAACAATCAGCAGAATACGGCGGTGACGGCGGTGACGGCCAGCGTGATCACAACCGGCGGCGTTGTGACCAGCGCGTCAGGCCCGATAAGCCCCACCACAACGCCGACAAGCGCCACCTGGAGCTTTCCGAATCATCTCCCGACCGGAAGCACCGGTGGGTTCAACGTCTGTTTCTCCTCGCCGACTTCTCCGACCACGGTGGTCTTCAACTGGATATCCAACGGGCAGATCGTCTGCCGCGATACCGTCGTGCTGGACTGCGCCGCGCAGCCGCCGAAGGATAGCTGCTCCACCGATACTCTTCGCCTGAACACCGGCTGGAGCCACTCCACAAATTCGCTCCTTCCGATCGGCGCGTATACATCGTTCTGGAAAGTTGTGGCCGATCCATCCCCCAGCACCAGCGAGCCGCGTCCATCATCGGTGATCGCCGTCTATCCCGGCTGGGCCGGACCGCTTGCCAACAGCCAGTGGATCAGCTCCTACCCGAGCGCGACCAATGATACCAACGGCATCTACGCTTTTGAGACCTGCTTCTGCGTGAAGGATGGGGTCAAGAACCCGCGCATCGTGCTGGATCTGCTGGCGGACGACCGCGCGAAAGTTTATCTGAACGGCATCCTGATCGGGCAGACGCCGCTGAGCTACGCATTCCACAACCCGGCAACGCATATCGATGTGAACATCGCCAAGATCCTTACGCCGGGACGCAACTGCCTCCGCGTTGAAGTGGAGAACACCAACAGCGTGGCGATGGGAATGGACCTTGCCGGCTACGTCACCGCCGACGGCATCGGCTACGACACGCCGAACTGCTGCGATCCGACAGGGACGATCATGGGGATGAAGTTCCGCGATCTGAACTGCAACGGCAAGCACGATCCGGGCGAGCCGGGGCTGCCGAACTGGACGATCCATCTCAGCAACGGACAGAACACAACGACCGACGCGCTCGGCAACTATTACTTCACGAACATCCCCGCCGGCACCTACGTGGTGAACGAAGTGCAGCAGTCGGGCTGGACGCAGAGCGCGCCTTCCGGCAGCGGAACCTACACCGTGACGCTCAACGCTGGTCAGGTCGTCTCCGGTCTGGAGTTCGGCAACTGCAAGGATCAGGTTCAGGACGGATGTTTCAAGCTGGGGGAGAGCATCGTCAAGTGCCGGTACAACGCGGCCGGTCAGCTTGAGTTCGTCTGGAACTTCAATGTCTATAATCTTGCCCCGTGGCCCGCAACATATCTCACCTTCAGCTCCCTTACGCCGGGCGTCAGCTTTACGCCGCCGACGGTTGTGCTGGGAAGCGTTCCGCCGAACACATGGTCGCCGATGCAGATGGTGGTGATGAGCGGACCCGGAGCTGTTGGCGGAGCCAGCGTGGCGATCGTCATCAGAATGTGCGATCAGTCCCGCCAGCGCTGCTGCCAGGAGACGCTGAAAGTTGTCCTGCCGGATGACTGCAAGCCGCACGATTGCTGCTCAGGCTTTATGAAGCTGGTGAAGGCATCCCCCTCCGCCGCAAGCAGCGGATACACCACGCTGACCGGCGCGATGGCCGCCGCCGGCGCGGGCTCATCGCCGATCATCAGGGTGGAGGCAACGCTTGCCGAGGTGACGATCAACTCGCAGCCCGCATACGGGTATATCTACAACGGCACCATCTCCAACCCGTTCGGCACGTCGCCGGGAGTTGCCACGCCGTTCGGACACGAGGTTATCTGGCCGACGATCCCCGGCGGAATCGCGATGGGAAGCCCGGTCGGTTTCAACCTGAAGATGCAGTTCCCCGCGATGCAGTGGCCCCGCTTCCGCGACACGCTTCACTTCTGCGTCCGCTATCGGTTCACCGATAAGAACTGCGTCACCTGCGACACGCTGATCTGCTACACACGGATTCGCTACAGGATCATCATCTGGGACGGCGGCACGCTTTCGCATGGCGCAACCAAGGCCGAGCGTTCGCTCCAGGGCGGACCGGTCGCAGGCATCAGCGGCTCGCTCCACGGCTCCGACAGCGCGACGATGGATATCATCTTCCCGACGCTCCCGCAGGAGTTGAGCGGCGCAACGTACGCCGGCATCTCGATTGAGCCGGATGGCGTGGGGCTGACCGATGTGCACTCCAGCAACCCCGGCTACACCTTCTACGTGGCGAACGGGATGGCATACAGCAACTTCTCGGCGCAGCCCGGAGAGCATCTCTCGCTCGGCCTGACCTACGATGATCTTGCCGGACGGAAATCGGTTTCGAACCATGTGGTCTTCCTGATCGCCAACGGCGAGGATACGCTGGTGGAGGATGCAAATGTGATCCTTCGGAAGGATGGTCTGGTTGGCGGCGACAAGCTGACTGCGGTGCAGGGGGCAGCGGTAAGCGGCGTGCGGACGTTCGCTCTCCACCTCAGCAACGCGAACGGTTCCGGCGAGCCTGTCAGCCGCCTGGTTATCGGCACCAGCGGTGGCTCGCGAATCCTCGCGGTCGGCCCCACATCGAATGACTCGGTTGTAGCGCTCGGCTTCGGTGCCGGGGCGGTTGGTGAGATGGCTCTGGAGGGGACGAACCTGAACGCGGGTGCCTCGCAGAACCCGATCTACGTGACACTCTCGGGGGCCGATGCCGGGGCAACCACGGTCCACTTTGCGACGCTTGATGTGGATGGACGGACGATAAGCGAGGGAGATCTGATCCTCAGCACCCCGCTCGCGGCGGTTCGCGATGAAGATGGCGGCACGGCAACGGCCGGCGCGATGCTCCAGCAGAGCTACCCGAACCCGGCCCGGCACTCGGCGACGATCGAGTTCAGCCTCCCGGCCGGTGAGAATGTGACGCTGGTGGTGGTTGATGCGGCCGGTCGCGAAGTGGCCCGCCTGATCGATGGCGAGGGACTCTCCTCCGGCCAGCATGCGGTCTTCATGGAGACCGGCGGACTTGCCAGCGGAACCTACTACTACACGCTTCGCGCCGGTTCGCGCACCGAAACCCGGTCGATGCAGGTAGTGAAGTGACGATGTTCGGAACGCTCGCGAACGGAGATCAACCGTGGGGGAACATATCTACGTAAGCGAGCCGGCTCCGGCACTGGAACCCTCTCATGGCGCAAGCCGTGGGAGGGTTCCTCACGTTATGGATATTTTGTCGTGTGATTTTGTCGTGTGATTTTGTCATGCGTTTTTATCATGCGATTTGTCGTGTGCGTCGGGGCAGGTTTGAAACCTGCCCGGACCAAGTACAACTACGATGACGACGGACCCGCTACGATGACAATGGACCAACTACGATGACGACGGACCAACTACGATAACGATGGACCAACTACGATGACGACGGACCAACTACGATGACGA
>JBDSJW010000294.1:0-3190 GCA_039917235.1 Kapaibacterium sp. (SeqCode)
GCGCCGAAATACCAGATGTTGTTCTCCCTCTGTGCATGAAGCAGCATCGGGAGGAGAATCATCATCAGGATGATAAGCGGAAATCCGCGCCATGGCATTCGCGTGTGCATGGTGGTAATTGGAGAAAGGAGATTCGGAATCATGGCGATGAATGTACGGCTCCATTCACCGCCGTTCAATTGCATATTGGCTGCGCTTATGTCGAGGGACGTTTTAAACGTCCCCTGCGTCCCCCGATAACGTCCCCTGATACCTCCTCCGACAAGGTTATCGCGGCATCGAGAATTTTGTCACCTTGGTGCGTGCCACCGTATAGAGTTCATCATTGTTATTAAACGCGATGGCATCGGCGAAGCCCTGAATCTGGATCGCGCCAAGATAGCGCCCCTCGCCGTCGAACTCCCGCATGCCCCGGAATCCGGTCACGAACACCCTGCCGCGACCGTCCACGGCGATCCCCTGTGCGCCTCCCGCCGCTCCGCTTTCATCGGTCGCCGCTCCGAATTTGTCCACATATTTTCCCGCCGGGTTGAAATGGTAGATGGCGTTTCCCGACTCATCGATCACGTAGATATTGCCAAGCCCGTCGCCGGCGACCTTTGGATGGAACACGACTCCCCGGCTGATTGAGCTGATGGGATGCCGGATCGTCCGCACGACCTTCATCGATGCGTCGAAGACGACCACATTCTCATTGCTCACCGGATTGATCATCAAGCCTCCCCGCCATAGCCCGTCCCATCCGGCCACAAGACCGCCGTCGGGCATCATCGAAACGCTGACAAAGCCCGGCCCGCCGGAGTATCGGAGTTCCCCCAGGGGTTTTCCGGTGACGCCGTCGTAGCGGGAGATGCGGCCGGAGTGAGCAACGAAGACTGTTCCGGTTCTGCTGACCGCCAGCCCCTGGACATAGACATCCTCGCCGATCGTCCACTGGCGCAGGAAATTGCCGAGCGAATCGAATACCTGAATCCTCCCGCTGCTGTATTCGGCCACGTAGACCTGCCCCGCGCCATCAACGGCGATGGCGCGTGCGTCGGTGAAGAGGCCCGCGCCGGTTCCGCTTCTGCCGAATGTGAGGATGACATCCGCGATCCCCGTGGCGGGAGTTGCCACTGGATCGTGAGGTGGTTCGGGGGGCGGCGGCGGGGAAAGCTGCGTCGGCTGGGAGATCGTGCGTGGCGTCGGCGCCGGCTGGGAAATCGCGCGTGGCAGCGGCTTCGGGCCGCCGCTTGTAAGGGCTATCACCAGCACGATAATGGCGGCAAGGCCCACGATTATCGCGATCAGGCGCGCCCGTCGGCTGCTGCTGGGCGGCGGAGTTCCCACCTCTTTCGCCAGCAGATCCGCCCGTTTCGTCTGAAGCGCGCTGACGATGCGGAGCGCCGTATCGTTCCGTGAGTCGAGCTGGAGAACGCGTTCAGCCGCGTTCCGGGCGTGCTCGGCATCGGCTCTGTTGCCGGTGTTCTGCCAGCGTCCGGCGTACGCGGTGGCGAGCGCATTGAGCGCCGCCACGTTGTTGGGGGCCAGCGCCCGTGCCTGTTCCAGCTCCTGGACAGCATCATTCCAGTTGCGATAGCGGATAAATCCATTGCCGCGGTTCAGGCAGTCATCAATACGCCGGCGGACGAGGGCCAGATCGGCATCGGTCATCCCGGCATCCAGCGCAACCTGTTCCAGCTCCTTATCGCTGAGCGCCGTCCGGTCGCTCTCCTGCTGAACGCGAAGGACATTCGCTATATATGTCCGGAGAATTTCGTCGGAAGAATCGGGCATGAGGAAAAGGATGATAAAGGGAGTCGGAAGTTCCGGGGGATGGCAATATAGCGAGCGGGGAGGGACGCGCGTAACCGGGGCATCATGCGGTATGCGGCGGCGGCGTATTCTTGAGGCGGGCGTTCAGGGGAGGGGAGTTTACCGGAAGGCCCTGAAAGGTGGGCCCGACGGTTCATCCCGTCATCAGCATCTGCTCAGGCCATCGTCGGCATTCCGGCTCTGGTATGCTCAATTACCTGCCGGATGATGGTATCCAGCCCCAGCGTCGGCCTGTAGCCGATTGCGCGCTCGATTCTGCGGAGATCGGGAACCCTCCCCATGATCTCCTCGAACCCGTCGGGATAGGCATCGCGATAGGGGATAAAGGCGATCGGCGAGTTGCTCCCCGCCAGTTCCTTTACCCTGACGGCGAGCCGCGCCATGGTGATAGTTTCATGGCCGCCGATATTGAAGATCTCGCCATGCGCCTCCGGGGATCGAAGAAGCAGGATCATCCCCCGCGCAACATCCAGCACATGGCTGAAGCACCGGGTCTGCCCGCCGGTGCCGTAGACGGTGATCGGCGCGCCACGAAGCGCCTGCGCCACAAACGACGGAATCACCATCCCCCCGTTTGTGCTCTGCCGTGGACCCGCGACGTTGAAGAGACGGGCAACCACCGCCGGCAGACGTTCCCACTGGTGATATGCCAGCGCAAGCGATTCCCCCATTGCCTTTGCCCCGGCGTAGGCCCATCGAAACGTGGCGGTGCTTCCGTACATGCGCGGATCATCCTCGGCGAGCGGCTCGCGAGTAGCGTGCCCGTAGACTTCGGATGATGAGGCAAGCAGCACCGGCCTGCCGCGTGCCGCCGCAAGCCCGAGCAGCGCGGTTGTCCCCTCCAGATTGGTCCGCATTGCGTCCAGCGGCCGTTCAAGAATCAGCGTTACGCCAACCATCGCGGCAAGATGATAGATCTCATCGCAGCCGGCGATTGCCGCTTCCAGCATCGGAATATCGAGCAGATCTCCCTCGATCAGCTCGAACAGGGGATTGCCGATAATCCCGCGCAGATTCTCCCGGCTCCCCGTGCTCATATTATCGAACACGGTAACCTGGTTTCCGGCCGCAATCAGCTCCTGCGCCAGATGGGATCCGATAAAGCCGGCCCCTCCGGTGATCAGACACTTCATAGGCATGCACCATCCTTCTGATGTTAAAGCTTTTAACGGACTATTGAATTACTACTGATGCTCAGATTATTTAACAACGACCGGGATATAATGATTATGAAAATCGGTGTGATTATTTCCGGGATACTCTCTTACCAGACTGTTCAAGGACGATCAGCCGCACGGCAGCCGAACCTGAGCGAATGAGGCGTCCTTCTGGACGCCGCAGTGAGCGAATGATGAAGGCCAACGCAGCGGATGAC
>JBDSJW010000295.1:0-5488 GCA_039917235.1 Kapaibacterium sp. (SeqCode)
CCGACAGATCATAAAAAACGTTCCCCGCCCCGCCGGTCAGGTGGTGCACGGGTGAAGACCATTGCCGTAACAATGTGAATTACGGCGTGAAATTTGTCCTCTGGAGTCATTAAGTTCGCTGCCGTGCCATTCGGTTCCGAACTCTGATGGAAGCCCCGTTGAGACGTGGCGGGTGTAACAATCAGGAGGGTCGCAAGGTATGGACTTCCTTTTCGCCATTCGCGGGAGGGAACGGTTGGTAGATTTTCCCTCAATTATTCGTTCAGGGGTCCTATGGATAATTTCGAATTGAAGGTCTGCTGTGAGTCGGGTGAAAGCATGTCATTCGATTTCAGCACCTCCGACGATCTCATCGCCTGGATGGCCGGTCCCGATGTTGCTGATGAGGTCAATTACGTGACCATTGAGGCGATTGCGGAGGATGGGCGTCGGGTGGAGATCAAGATCAAACGAGCGACGGGCGAAGTGACGGCGCACGTTTTCGATGTTCCGGCCTCGCTGGCCGCGTAGAGGATTCGGAGCGATTTCCCAGTTCAGAGACTGCCTTGTACCAACGGCGTCCGCGGCATCAGACGATTGATTGCACCGGGCGCCGTTGCCGTATCCCCGGGGAAGCCCGGGGGGAATCGTGAAACTTTTCAATCACCAGAGTGTTCCTGCCAGCAAATGCGTCAGAGCCCAACCAACCCGCAGCTAAGCGACGAACAATTGATGGGGCAGTTCAAGGGGGGGGAGGAACGCGCCTTCGTTGAGCTCTACAACAGGTACAATCGGCGTGTCTATGCCTACTGTATCAGGATGTTGAACTCGAAGGAGAGGGCGGAAGATCTCTTCCAGGAAGTCTTCATCCGTGTATCGCGCAAACGACATCGATTCGAGGCCGGAAGTTTTTCGGCGTGGCTGTTTGCGATAGCCCGAAACCTCTGCCTGAACGCGCTCCGCGATAACGTATCGCACGTGGATCTGGATGATGTACAGGATTCGCTCCAGACCCCGGCGGACGAGGCCGAGTACGATTCAAGCCTGGAGATACTCCGGCACGCCATCGAGCAGTTGCCTCCCGATCTGCGCGAGCCGCTGGTGCTCAGAGTGTATAACGGCCTGAGCTACCAGGAAATCGCCGATATGACGCAGACAAAGCTGGCGACCGTGAAGGTCCGAATATTCCGGGCCAAACAGAGATTGCATGAAACATTGTCCCCCTATTTCCTTGATAAAGTATGACTACCGAAGAACTGATTCTTGGGCATTTCGATAAGGCGTTGACGCCTGATGATGAGTCGCGGCTGCAACGGACGCTGAGCGGTTCCCCGGAGGCGCGCGGGCTGTACGATCAGCACGCGGCGCTCCAGCAGTTGCTGGCCTCCGATGTCGCCGCGCTGGCCCCGTCGGCCGGACTGGACAAGCTTGCAATCGCCGGAGCGCTGGGGGCTGTTCCCGAGGCTGTCGGTGGCGGAGGTGCGGCCGGGTGGCTTGGCGGAAAGATGGTGGCCGGCATCGCGGCGGTTCTCGTCGGCGGCGCGTCGATCGCCATGCTGGTTACTTCCGGCTCGAAGCCCGATCAGTCCGTCCCGGTAAACGGTCCTGCCCCGGTTGTTAATGTTACCCCGACCCTTCCGGCACCCGAGCCGCCGAAGAACGAGGTGCCCCCGGAGAAGGAGAAGCCCGCCGAGATCGCCTCTTCAACGACGAAGATCGTCAAACCGGCGCGGAAGCAGACCATCGCCTCCGCCGGACGGAAGACCACGAATCAGTTGAAGATAGATTCCAGGAGGACCGACGTGGAGACCAATACCCAGGTGAAGCCCTTGGGCTCGAAATAGCCCTTGACGCTCTTCGCGGAATCGGCCGCTATCAGTTGAGTGAGACCCCGCGGGGCATATGATAAGCTCATAAAACTCTGCCGCGTATCGAGTGGGTTCAGGTTGTATCTTACTGTGGAATTTCTTCCGGCCTGATACACAGAACGCTCCTTGCATCGGAACCCCCTATATCGCGCGTTGATCGTAGCACAGGCCATGCTTCTCAGCATGGCCTGTGCGGCTTTCGGCCAGGACGACAGCGCCTCCGCGAAGTCCGCTCCCCTATGGTATGTGGGGGCGTTCGGCGGATTCCTTACCACGATTGAGCGGGGCAAGCTGACCGTCCCCGGCTTCGATGAGTGCGGCACGTTCCGGCAGAACGGCACGGCGATCGGCGCGGGAGGAACCGCGCTCGTTGAATTTCTCATCACTCCCCGACTCTCATTTCAGGCACGCCCCGGCGTTGTTTCAACAAGCGGAAGATTTCGTGAGCCTATCCGTGGCGATCATCCCGTGGCGCTTGTCAACGGGGAGATCGTCCCGGCGGAGATCGATCAGCAGCTCGATTTTACCACGGCAAGCCTGAGCCTTTCGGCGCTCCTCCGCTGGGCCGTGACCGGAGGGTTGCGGGCGCAGGGGGGGATAGAACTGGAGCATCAGATCCGCGGGACGCAGGAGCATAAGGAGATAGCCATCTCGCCGGCCGATCTTCTCTTCGGCAATAACTCGCGGGAGCTTGGCCTGACAAGCGGGGCGATCTTCAAGGCCCCGCCGCTGCTGGTGGGGCTGGAGGCGGGGCTGGCATATGATCTCCCCATCTCAAGCCATTCCACCCTCTCGCCGGAGATCTCGGCGGTCTATCCTCTTACAAGCCGTGCAACCAATGGCGACTGGCGGAGCATCACCTTCCGGGTGGGGGCCGCGCTGCGGTTCGGCATCGGCAGGGCGGAGATTCCGGCGCGTCGCGATACAATCGACACGGTGCGGATTCAGGCTTCGCCGCCGCCGCTGCTTGCCACGTCGATCACCACCGATCCGGCATCCGTTACCGTCAGGATCGATGAGTACGATTCCACCGAGGTGCTCCCGCTGCTCAACCAGATATTCTTTGCCGAGGGCTCCGCCGCGCTCCGCGATGAATACCGGCAGCTTACGCCGCTGGCCTCCACCGTCTTTAGTCGCGCCCTCCTTCTGGGCTCCGCGCTCGATGTCTACTACAACTTCATCAACCTGATCGGGCTTCGGATGCGGGAGACGCCTGAGGCGACGCTGACGATCAACGGATACCGGAACAGCCGCGAGTCCGATCCGGGGCTGGCGCTGCGGCGCGCGGAGATGGTGAAACGGTACTTTACCGATATCTGGAAGATCCCGTCGCGAAGGATTGTCGTTGCCGGAGGAGGGCTTCCGCCAAACCCGGCCAAGGAGCTGAGTCGCGAGGGGCTGGAGGAGAACGCGCGCGTCGAAATCCTCTCATCCGATCCGAACATCCTTGGCCCGCATCGCCGGCGCCATGTGCAGCGCTTCGCGACGCCGCCCGCGATCAGTTTCTTCCCCCGCACCGTGGCGGAGGCGGGGATCGCCCGGTGGAGCCTTCAGGTTTACAACGAGGAGAAGGGGATGTGGCGCACATTCGGCGGGGCCGGAGCGCATCCCGACTCAATCTTCTGGAACTGGCGGAGCGATTCCGGCGAGCTTCCCGGCCTGCCAATGCGTCTTCGCTACAAACTGTCGGTGACCGACAACACCGGCCACGATACCGCAACCGAATCGCTGCCGATCGATGTCACCTATCAGGCCGTCCACACGGCGCTGGAACATCGCGAGCGGGATACGATCATCGAGAGCTTCTCGATCCTCCTCTTCAACTTCGACAGCCCGAAGGTCAGCCCCAGCGATCAGGAGCTGCTCCGGGCGATCGCCGCCGGTGTCAGGCATGGCGCCAATGTCCGGTTCGTTGGGTATACCGATTCGCTGGGGGGCGTGGAGCATAACCGGGTGCTTGCCACGCAGAGGGCACGCGAGGCCGCCCGTATCTTCCAGAAGCTTGTGCCGCGGGATGTCTCCATCATCGTTGACGAGCATGGCGGCGAGCGGGAGCGGTTCCCCTATTCCACCCCCGAGGGACGCTCGCACTGCCGTACGGTGATCATCGAAGTCCGTACCCCCGACGATGGCAAAGGATCGTAACTTCCCCAATGGCCTTCGTTGCATCGGCCCGCAATCGAGGCCTTCACGAAGATGCTGATATTCTCGCGCGGGCAATCGGCTCCGCTCTCTCCCGGTTCCTATCCGTTCATGAATTCCGACGAAGAACATATCATCCAGCTCGCGGGCAGATCACGGTCGCATTCCGGCGGCCCCGCCTTGTCGCGCCCATCCCTCTGCCTGGCGGCATTGCTGATGTTGCTGATGATGATGCCGCTCCGTGGTCTCGGCGCTCCGGTGATAAACGCCGGGGGAGGGGCGTTCGTGGAGAACAGGGGACAGTGGGGAAAGGATGCGCGCTTCATGTTCGAGCTTGGCGGGATGCGGACCTGGTTTACGGGGGGTGGTCTTCTCTTTGTGCTGGATGGCGGCCGCGGAACCGGCCATGTCCTCCGCCAGCGGTTTCTGGGAAGTGGTGATGATGCGCTTACGGCGCTGGCGCCCCTGGACGCTCGCTGGAGCTTTATCAGGCCCGGCGGGACGATCGCCGGCGTGGAGGGATATGCCGAGCTTCAGCGCGATGCCATCTACCCCGGCATCGGCGCGCGGTACTACCGGCGCGGGGAATCGTTGAAGTACGATCTGCTCGTCGCGCCCGGCGCCGACCCTTGGCTGATCCGTTTCCGGTACGACGGCGCCGACAGGACTGTGATCGGCGATGATGGCGCGCTGCACGTGGGGACATCGGTCGGGGAGCTGCTGGAGGCCGCCCCCTACTGCTATCAGGATATCGGCGGAACGCGGAGAAGCATCCCCTGCCGTTTTGTGCGTAACCGGCGGGGGATAGGGTTCAGCGTTGGCCGGTACGACCGATCGCGGCCGCTGGTTATCGATCCATCGCTGGTCTACAGCAGCTATTTCGGCGGCAGGCTGGCCGATGCCGGGCGGGGGATCACGCTGGATACATCAGGGAATATCGTGGTGACCGGGATTACCATCTCGCCGGACATTCCCACCACTGTTGGCGCGTACGGGCGGGGGCTTAACCCAAGCGGCGCGCAGGATATCTTCGTGGCAAAGCTCGATCCCACCGGAAGCCGGCTGATCTACGCCACCTACATCGGCGGCGGCGGCGATGACGAGCCGGCCTCGGTCAGGATACTCCCCAACGGTCGCGTGGTGGTTGCCGGCTCCACGGCATCACCCGATTTTCCTATCACGCCAAATCAGAGGGGATATCGCGGGAAGGGGGATGGGTTTGTGCTGATCCTTGATGACTTCGGCACCGGGCTGGCGCTCTCCACCTGCGTCGGCGGCGGCGAGGATGATCATATCGAGGGGCTGGCGATCGGCCGCGGCGGCGATATCTACGTTGCCGGGCGGACGCGCTCCGCCGATTTTCCGACATCGGCCAACTACCCCACAACGAAGGCATCGTACAACACAACACTGCGAGGCGCGGAGGATGCCTTTGTGGCGCGGCTGACGCAGGCCGGCGTCTTCTACTACAGCACCTATCTGGGGGGGGATTCGAATGA
>JBDSJW010000296.1:0-3605 GCA_039917235.1 Kapaibacterium sp. (SeqCode)
GAGTTTGAGCCGGAGATGGTCACGGCGTAGGAATATCGTTCACAATCCGCCGGAAATTGTTGCGGGCGACGATGGAAGTATCCGATCGTCGCCCGCGCTCTTTATCGCCCTATCGCTTACCGCGCCAGGGTGACGAAGACATCGAAGAGCGCGTGGGTCATCGCCGCGATGCCGAACCCGCGCCAGAGATAGATGGCGTTCAATGCCAGCCCCATCAGGAACCGGAAGGTGAAGCTCTGGAGCGTGAATTGATCGCCGAGATCGCCGATATAGTGGACCGAGCTGAAGATCAGGGCGCCGATCACCGCCGCGATGATATAGCGCGTCCGTGGCGTGGAGATCATGAACTTCAGAATCCAGACGAGCGTGGAGACCAGAATCAGCCGGAAGAAAAGTTCCTCGTACACCCCCGCGCCAAGCGAGAGAATCAGCTCGTGCGTGGTCCCGAGCTGCCCGGCAACCTGAAGCATCGGGAGCCACATCCCGCTGAAGAGCTGGGTGACGAACGATGCCACCATCAGCCCGATCACCACGCCGTAGGTGGCGCTCTCCAGAAACATCAGCCCGAAAAATCCCGGCCGGAAGGGGAGCCGCAGCCTCCGCTCGTACCACATTATCACCGCGCCGATCGCCGCGATCACCACGCTTACCCATATCGTCCCATGAATTCCCGCATAGCCCAGAATCGTTTTCAGAAGAAGATCGGCGCCGATGCGGATCTGGTTGACCTGTCCCTTGTTGATCAGCCAGATGCCAAGCTCGTAGATGACAAGCAGCGGAAGGACAAAAATATAGCTGTAGGTCAGCGTCTTGGTGAGACGGAGATATTCGCTTCGTGGCCGTATCCCGCTGGCCGCGTTCAGCGCCTGCTCCATGGGATTGTGGGTCGGAGAGACCGGCTGGCGCGGAGAAAGAGGGTCGCTCATAAGTTCGTACAGTCGTAATTGCTGAGGTTCGCCGATGCCGCGACGGCACGGCATCGGAAGCGGTCGATCGTCATCGGCCACAAACGCCGTTCCTGATCGGGGTAACTTATGAACCGAATGTGGTTATATATTCACCGTTGGAATCAACCTGCTCTCTTTTCTGTCGGCCCCGGCTTCGGCCGGTTCCGCGGAGAACATCGATACATCAAAATCGTTCCTGCCGATGCGGCTTCTGATCGTCCCTTTCGTAATTCTGGCGCTCTTTGTTTCGGGACCGCTTCCGGCTCAGCCGGCGGGGGAGGGGACCACGATCTATCCCGAGCGTCTTTATCCGGGCGATAACATCGTCACCGTCTCCAACGCAAGGGGGCTGGATCGCATCCGCGGCACGGCATCGGCCAACACGAAGGTCACGATTCCGGCAATTCCCGGCTGTCCCACGCGGATCGATCTCCACATCTTCGTCGGCGATGCCACGACAAAGGAGGGGGCCGATCTGATCATCTACGATTGCGATGGCGCGTTCGTATCGCGGAAGATCGCGGCGGAGAACTGGGAGATCAGGCATGAGTACACGGGGAATGTGACGGTCGGCGATTCAGTGTGCGTGCATTGCGAGATCAGGACAACCGACAGCAAGAAGGTCGATTCGATCATCGTGGATGATCCCCGGTTCACCGTGAAGATGCCGCCGGGAAGAAGCCCGTGGACCGCCGTCGAGAACGATTTTCACTACGATGTCTGCTACCGGCCGACGCGCGCTGAGCGGTTCAACACGGAGATCATCCTTCACATCCGCCGTGCCCAGCCGAACGGCGGGCTGACCACCTATATCATCAGAAAGCCGCTTACCGCCACGTCCGTGGAGCCGCCACCGCCGCCGGTTCGCGTTATCACGCCAATTGATACTCTTCCGCTGCTTGAGGACCCGACCACCTTCAGAAATATCGTCATGCCCACGTCGGAGTCGGTGGGGAAGGGGAGGACATTTGCCGGGACGTACGATCTGGCCGGTGTTCTGGCCGGATACGGCGTGACGGACCGGCTTACGCTGATCGGCGGCGGCGCGTTTGTGCCGGCGGCCATCAGCAAGTTCACGCTTGGGACGATCGGCGGGAAGTACGAGATCCCGCTCGGCGGAGAACTTAGCACGGCGGTCGGCTTCCAGTACGGATATTCATCAACAAAGGAGTCCAATATCTCGGTCTCCGCTCCGTACGCCGTGATCAGCCTGGGAGACCGCAGTCGCCGGATCTCCGTGGCGGCGGGGTATAGCTGGAAGCATCATAACGCCTCCGGGCTGGAGTTCGACAGGAACGCCTATATCCTCGCGATCGGCGGTGACGTCACGCTCCGCCGCGGGCTGAAGCTGGTGGCGGAAACATACGTTGTGGAGTCATCGGGACTTGCGCCGGTGGTGGCATCGGTGCGCTGGTTCGGCGAGCATTACGCGTTCGATGCCGGCCTCGGGGTTGATCTGAACGGGCTTGGGAGCGTTCGCGGCACGGGGGGGCTTACCGGCGAGGTCGATCATTTCTCGGTGGCGCCGCTTCTCTCGTTTATCTGGCGTTGGTGAATTCTCCGTCGCCATCGCCGCTGGCGCCGCGGGTGGCTTCCTTGAATTTGTGGAGGCCGGGGTGATCGGACGGCTGGCAGCGGATGGTTGCTCCGCCGTAGACCAGATCGTAGAAATCATCACGGTTGTTTGCGTCCTCCTGCATCCCGAAATAGATAAATGTCTCCTCGCGATTATGCAGCCTGCATGATGCCCGGAACGCGTAGGGATGAAGATGTGCGATTGCGCCGTTGCCATCCAACGGGGCTTCTCCAATCTCCCCAACCCGCCGGGCATATCGTTCCAGCGCCTCGTAGAGCTTTCCGAACTGCCCATCCTTCTCCCGGCCTTTTGTGCCGCCAAGCGTCTTGAGCGCCAGATCGGCATAATCCGCGATGCTTCCAGCCTCCTCCACGGTCTCCTCCGTCGCCTCCTCCAGCTCCGCCCCCTGCCTTCTGATTTCATTGAGCGCCACGTAGAGCGACCTTGCCAGCCGGAGCGCGCGCTGAAGCTCGGGATCGGCGTTGATGATGCTGATGATCGCGGCCGCCTCCCGCGCCGTGGACGACAACGCGGCCAGCGCTTCCGGCTGTGCGTTGAGCGCGGTTGTCATTCTCCGAAGCGTCGGTGAGGCTATGGTGGGGATATCGAACCGGAGCGCGCCCGTCCCAGCCTCCGCGAAGAGAACCGCGCATGCTCCATGAAACTGCGATTGGAGAAAGTGATTTCCCCGTTCCATCCGTTCCTCGCCGTTCCCTGCCTTCAGGGTAAATCTGAGCGCGGCCGCCATCGCCGGCGAGCGGAGGGAGCGGAGCCGCATGCGCCTGAGGATATCGCGCAGCAGCCCCAGTCCCTTGTCCAGCCCCTCCATCGCGGGGACCGAAAGGAGGAGGCCGGCCAGCGGCGTGTAGATCGAGAATTTGTACGGCGTGTAGCGGAACGCGAGGATTGGAAGGAGGACGCCGAGGATAAAGAGCGTCCAGAATGTTCCGTAGAGGAGAAACGCGCGGGAGCGCGGATTGCCTACCCGCTCAATCCGCTCGCGGCTCAGCAGCCGGATGCCGACAAGAACAAATCCCCAGACCATGTTCAACCAGAGCGGGACGATCTGCACGATACGCCCC
>JBDSJW010000297.1:0-15416 GCA_039917235.1 Kapaibacterium sp. (SeqCode)
CGATCGCCGACAATGCCGTCACTGATTCGAAGATCGCGAACGGCATCAGCTACTCGAAGTTGAGCGGCGCGCCGACGAGCCTTCCGCCAAGCGGCACAGCCGGTGGTGATCTGACTGGCAACTATCCTGATCCGACGATCGCTGATAATGCCGTCACCGATTCGAAGATCGCAAGCGGCATCAGCTACTCGAAGCTGAGCGGCGCACCGACGAGCCTTCCGCCAAGTGGCACGGCTGGTGGTGATCTGACGGGCAACTATCCTGATCCGACGATCGCTGACAACGCAATCTCCTCGACGAAGCTTGCCGATGGCTCGGTCTCCACGATGAAGGTGATCGACAGCGCGGTGACCTCCTCGAAGCTCGCTACCGGATCGGTTGCGACGGCGCATATCGCCGATGCGGCGGTGACCCCCGCAAAGATCGACCCGACCGGTGCCAGCGCCGGACAGGGTCTGGTCTATGACGGATCGAATGTCGCATGGGGCAATGTCGGCCTTACGCTTCCATACTCCAGCTCGGTCGGCGATGAGGGAACGGCCTTCTCAGTGACCAACACCAGTGGGGGTCGCACGGCCGAATTCAACATCAGCAACGGGGCGAACGCAAACAACGCTCTTGAGGCATCAACCGACGGAACCGGCTATGCGGCCTCCTTCACCGGCAGCGGAGCAAGCTCCAACGGTGTCTACATTCAGGGCGGAGCCGGGCAGACCGGACTTGAGCTGAATCGCGGACGGATGATTCTTTCCTACGATGATGGGACGACGGCTCCGGCCGGCAACGGCGGCACGGTTTCCATCCCTGATGGCAGCGTGGTGGTCGTGATTCGTGCGGGAGCAACAACCGGCGGGTTCAATGTTACTCTGCCGAACGGTGTGGTGAACGGGCAGACGCTGACGGTCTTCAACTCCGACGCCAACACGGCGACAGTAACGTCCGGCAACGTTCTCAACGCCAGCACCGCGATCAACCCGAACGCGGCGGTCGAATTCATCTGGGTAACCACCAACGGCGGTTCCGGCTGGATTGGCAAATAAGAGTCCTGAGATGAATGCCTTGGAAGCACCTTCACGGGTGGGCCTGATGCCCGCAACGTGAGAAACTTCCGGCGGGCGAAGATGTGACTGACAGCAATGTCGTCGCAGATGGGTCCGGGGCAGCGAGAAGAAGGGCTCGTAGCCATGGGTCCATGGGTTGGGCGGGGCGCGGATTCGAAAGAATTCGCGCCCCGTTTGTTTTTACGCCCGTGCGGTCGCCGCCGTGGGCACTCGCGTATTGAAACGGATTTATCAGCGCGTGGCAATCCAAGAATTACGATCTTTATGGAATATCGTTTTCTCCGGCCGCTCGCCGGAGCCGAAACGATCCCCGTCGAATAACCAGCAGAGAAATTCTTGAAGTCGTTACTCGCAACTCTCAGCTCCATCTTCGGAGATGCCTTCGAGGCTAATGGTATCGATCGTGCGCTTGGCGAAGTGGTGGTGTCTCAGCGTCCCGAGCTTGGTCAGTTTCAGTGCAATGGCGCCCTGCCGGCGGCCAAGCAGACCAGGGCAAACCCGCGCGTCACGGCGCAGGCGGTGCTCGATTCGCTCGGGCAGCGGGAGATCTTCGCCGATCTTTCCCTTGCCGGCCCCGGCTTTATCAACGTCACGCTGACCGATGAATACCTGCGCGGCTGGATCAACCGCATAGCCGATGATCCGCGCGTCGGCAGCCCGACCGTCCCCGAGCCGAAAAACGTCATCATCGATTTCGGCGGGCCGAATGTCGCCAAGGCGATGCACGTCGGGCATCTCCGCTCCACGATCATCGGCGACAGCCTTCAGCGACTGTTCCGCCTGATGGGAGAACATGTGACAAGCGATGTTCATCTCGGCGACTGGGGAACGCAGATGGGGATGCTGATCACGGAGCTCAAGCGCCGGCAGCCCGATCTTATCTATTTCAATCCCGAAGTCACCGGACCATATCCGGCGGAGCCGCCGATCACGATCGATGATCTTGAGGCGATATACCCTGAGGCTTCCGCCCGCTGCAAGGAGGACGCGGTGCTTATGGAGGAGGCACGCCAGGCCACGGTGGAGCTTCAGCGCGGGCGGCCCGGCTACTTGGCTCTCTGGAGGCACTTCGCGAACATCTCGGCCGAGGCGCTCAAGCGCGATTTCGGTAGCCTCGGCGTCAGTTTCGATCTCTGGCTGGGGGAGAGCGATGTGCAGCATCTCATCCCCGCGATGGTGGATCGCCTGAAGAGCGGGGGCTTTGTCGAGGAGAGCCAGGGGGCGCAGGTGATTCATCTGCCGCCGGATGCAGAGGGGAAGGAGCTTCAGCCGCTGATCCTGGTCAAGTCCGATGGCGGTGTCATGTACGGCACCACCGATCTTGCCACGATCCAGCAGCGCGTGCAGGAGTTTCACGCCGACCAGATACTCTACGTGGTCGATGGTCGTCAGGAATATCATTTCCGCCAGGTCTTCAGCGCGGCGCGGCTGACCGGAATCGCCGGCGGCGCGGAGCTTGAACATGTCCCGTTCGGCACGATGAACGGGCCGGATGGCAGGCCGTTCAAGACGCGAGCGGGAGGGGTGATGAAGCTTCAGCTTCTGATCCAGACGGCGCAGGAGCAGGCCGCGCTCAGAATGAAGGAGGCGGATATCGCGCAGGATTACAGCGAGGAGGAGCGGCTGGAGATCGCCCGTCTGGTGGGGATCGCGGCGATCAAGTATGCCGATCTGATGAATCATCGTACCTCCGATTCGGTCTTCGATCCCGAGCGTTTTACGCGGTTCGAGGGGCGTACCGGCGCCTATCTCCTCTACGCGGCCGTCCGCATCAAGTCGATTCTCAGAAAGGCGGAGGAGCGCGGATTTGGGCCGGGACCGATTCTGGCGCCGGGGGATCGGGAGCGGGAGCTTCAGTTGATGCTCTTCCAGCTTCCTGAATCGCTTCAGGGCGCCTACGAGCGTCGCGCGCCGAATTTCCTCTGCGAGTTCGTCTACAACCTGGCGCAGTCGTTCAACCGCTTCTACCAGAACTGCCGGATTCTGCCGGAGGAGAATGTGGAACTGCGCGCATCGTGGCTGGCGCTTGCCCGGCTCTGCCTTCTGGAAATGGAATTGGTGCTTGGGCTGCTCGGCATCGAGGTTCCCGAGCGCATGTAAACGCGCCCCGCGTTGCGTACTACTTTTTATGAATAATGAATCGCCATGAATGAATATTCGATGATGATATCCTCCCGGCGCGGCCGGTTTGGTGCGTTCCTCTGCGCCTTCCTGATGACGGTCGGCGCCGCGTCGGCGCAGAAGCAGAGCCAGAAGCATATGCTCTGGCGGGTGACGGGAAAGGCGAATACCGTCTATCTGCTCGGCTCCGTCCACGCGCTGCCGAAAACGATGTACCCGCTGGACTCGGCAATCGAACGCGCCTACAAGGACGCCGGCAAGCTGGTATTCGAGCTTGATCTGGACAGCGCCCAGAGTCCCGCCGCCATGCAGTCGATGGTCACAAGCGGCATGCTGATGGGCGGCAAATCGCTGAAAGCGAGCGTCTCGAAATCGACATACAAACTTGTCGAGAGGAAATTCAAGGAGGCGGGGCTCAGCCTGACGATGTTCAGCGGGTTCAAGCCGTGGGTGGTTGCGCTGATGTATTCAGCGATGCACATGCAGACCAGCGGTGTGGAGGCGGAATATGGAATCGATAATTATTTCGCCGGAAAAGCCAAGGCCGACGGCAAAAGCGTTATCGGGCTGGAGACCGTGGCATTTCAGATCGGCATTTTCGATTCGATGAGCGATAAGGCGCAGGAGGAATTCCTCAAGCAATCGCTCAGCTCCGATAATGGCAGCGGCGATAAGGCGTTCAAGTCGATTACCGATGCCTGGAAAATAGGGGATACGAAAGCGCTGGAGAAAATGCTCGGCAGTGAAATCGGGGATGATGAGTTCAATAAAAAGATGGTATCCACGCGCAATGCGAACTGGGTTCCGCAGATAGAGAAATTCCTTGCCGACAAGACGAATTACATGATCGTGGTGGGGTCGCTCCATCTGGTCGGGGAAAATGGGGTGGTACAGTTGCTGAAGGCGAAGGGATATCAGATCGAGCAACTCTGAGCGGATAATCGATTGTCTGAACAAATAACCTCAGGGACCGACATCATGCGATACGGAAAATTCATTACGCTTTTCTTCCTGCTTCTGCTGGTGCTTGCCGGCGGTATGTTCGCAATCGTCGGAAATTCCACCGCGGAAACGCGCTCGGGAATCGATTATGTCAATGGGTACAGGAGCTGGACGCGCGTTACGCCGGCTCTTTACCGGCTTCCCGCGAAAGCGCTGGCCGCCTGCGCCGCCCCCATGCAGTCTGCGCCGACCGAAGCGCAGATAAAGAGCGGGGATGTCGATCATGATGAATTCGCGTATATCTCCGTCTACGCCAACCCAACCGCCCGCCACGCGATGATGGAGGAGAAATCCCCGAAATTTCCCGAGGGTTCGGTGATCGTAAAGGAAAAATATCGGGCCGATGACACGCTTCATCCCACCCTTTCAACGGTGATGATCAAGCATGCGCGCGGTTATAACACCTCCGTCGGTGACTGGGAATTTATGGTGGTGGATGGGCCGGCAAAAAAGGTCATGGCCCGGGGAAAGCTCGATCACTGCCAGAGCTGCCATGCCGGGATGGGGAATAACGATTTCATCTCCCGTGCATATCTCCCCGCGACAGTTGAAGAAAAGATGAAATAGCCCCGTGGCTCGTGGTGTTATTTTTCAGGAGACTTTTCACAGTTGAACGTATCATCCATTCATGCCGGAGTGAACTTCATTTCCGGCATGATCGTTTCGTGCAATCCCGCATAATTATTCCGCAATCAAATTTCCGATGGCCGATTTCCGCGCAAGAAGCACCGTGCTTATTACCTGTCCCAAGCGAACCTCACCGTTCCTCCGCGAGGAGATCGAGGCGCTCGGCTTCCCGATCCTCGCCGAGTTTCCAACGGGGGTGGAGATCGAGGGGACGCTTGAGGATACGATGCTTCTTAACCTTCACGTCCGTACGGGATATCATGTCCATTTTCTGTTGAAGTCGTTTATCGCGGCAACACCTGATGGATTGTACAAGAATATTTCGGAGATCCCATGGGAGGATTATATCGAGCCGGATGGTTATCTCAGCGTGGTTTCCACGGTCGATAATCCGAATATTACCGACTCCCGTTTTGCCAATGTAAAGTGCAAGGATGCCATCGTTGACCGGATGCGGCATGTTACCGGACGGCGGCCGGATTCGGGCTCCGAGCGGAGCGGCGTGGTGGTATATCTCTTCTGGCGCGGGACAAGCTGCCGTGTGTTTCTTGATACGTCCGGGGAGCCGCTGACCAAGCGCGGATACCGGAAAATCCCCTACAAGGCGCCGATGCAGGAATCGCTTGCCGCCGCCGTGATCCTTGCAACCGGATGGCGCGGCGATGGCAACCTGGTCAACCCGATGTGCGGCAGCGGCACGCTCGCCATCGAGGCGGCGATGATCGGGTTGAATCGCGCGCCGGGGCTGCTGCGGGAGAATTTTGCATTTGTCCATCTGCGTGGTTTCGATCCCGAACATTGGGCGGCTCTGCGGAAACGGGCAAAGAGCGCCGCAACCCGGAAGATCGACGGGAGGATTGTGGTGTCCGATATCGATGAGGGGGCGGTGATGGCCGCCAGGAAAAACGCCGCCAATGCCGGTGTTGATCATCTGATGGATTTTCACGTCTGCGATTTTGCCGCCACGCCGGTCCCCGAAGGTGGCGGCATTGTGATGCTTAACCCGGAATATGGCGCCAGGCTTGGGACGGAGGTTGAGCTGGAGGAGACATATCACAGAATAGGTGATTTCTTTAAAAAAGATTGTCGCGGATATACTGGATATATTTTTACGGGGAATCCCCATCTCGCCAAACAGGTGGGATTACGGACAAAACGGAAAATTCCATTTTTCAACACCACGCTCGATTGTCGTCTGCTGGAATACGAGTTATATGAGGGGAGTCGGAAGCATTCAGCAGCCGATGAGCAAGAGCAGCAGTCGTAAATTCCCGGTGTTAATATCGTGGCGGAATATTCCGCGCGGAATTCAGTAATCAGATCGCCATGAACATTGAAACGATCGCCGTGCATGCCGGAGAGCGAACGGACCTGAACGCCGGGTCCGTCGCCGATCCGTTATATCTCTCCACCACCTTCGAGCGCGATGCCGACGGAAGCTATCCTCACGGATATATGTATTCGCGGAATGGCAATCCCAACCGCTCCGCGCTTGAGGAATGCGTGGCCGAGCTGGAAGGGGGAGCCGAGGGGATAGCGTTTGCGTCGGGGATGGCGGCCACCTCCGGGATTTTCAGCACGCTCCGGCCGGGGGATCACGTTATCGCGCCGACGGAATCCTATTATCTCACCGGCGTTCTGCTGCGCGATATGGAGGCACGGGGAATACGCTCCACCTTCGTGGATATGACGTTGCCGGAAAATGTCGCGGCCGCCATGCGACCGGAGACCCGAATAGTCTGGGTGGAGACGCCGGCCAACCCGCTGCTCGGCATTACCGATATCGCCGCTGTGTCGGAAATAGCGCATGCGAGCCGGGCCATCTGCGTCTGCGACAACACATTTGCCAGCCCGGTGCTTCAGCGGCCGCTGGCGCTTGGGGCCGATCTTGTCATGCACGCCACCACGAAATATCTCGGCGGGCATAGCGATGTGGTTGGCGGAATCGTAATTGCGAGGGAGCCGGGGGAGCTTCTCGACGCGATACGGCTTATACAGATTCGCGGCGGCGCCGTGCCGTCGCCGTTCGATTGCTGGCTGGCGCTTCGGGGGATCAGGACGCTGCCGTACAGGATGCGGGCGCATTCCGGCAATGCCGCAGCGGTTGCGGGTTTTCTGGCGGCACACCGGGCTGTTGAGCGGGTTTATTATCCAGGGCTTCCCGAGCATCCGGGATATGATATTGCGGCGCGGCAGATGAAGATGCCGGGGGGAATGCTCTCGTTTCAAACGTCCGGCGGGAGAGCCGGCGCCATGGCCGTGGCCGCCCGCGTCACGCTCTTTACCCGCGCAACCAGCCTGGGGGGCGTTCACAGCCTGATCGAGCATCGCGCTTCGATGGAAGGGCCCGGCAGCCCGACGCCGGAAAATCTCCTCAGGCTTTCAATCGGCCTGGAACACCCTGATGATCTTATCGCCGACCTTGACCGGGCGCTTGAGGGATGATCGCCACCGCCGCTGATATCCTCTCTGCATAACGCAAGGCGCATTTTCAAAGCTGAAGCCGTCTCGTCTGAAATGGCCGGGATGGCCGTTTTTATTTCTGGCATCCCAATTGTGTAAGTATACTACAGAGAGCGAGTTGATAACTGAGGTAAGGCGAATGAGCGGATGTATGGTGCAATGGGAATTAACGCATGCGGAAATGTATGGGACACGAAACGTTCTGACCTTCATTGTTCCGCATATGCCGATTCTATCCGATTCGATAACAGATATTCAATGAGAGTATAGATTGACAATCAACGACAATGATTCCCTGTAACGAGTAAGACGTGGAAATCCCAGCCTCCATAGTGAGGGGTTACATCCCGTTATTACCTACATATAGATAACAGTAGAGTTGCCGAACCCGATATCGAAATAATATCGGGTTCGGCTTTTTTATGGGGCTGTTCAATAACGTCATCCACGGCGTTGGCTTTTATCGTTCGCTCGCTGCGGTGCCGTGCCCGGGGATATTTCCCCGGAACTTCGCATATTCTCGAGCGGGTGCCTCTCCACTTCAATTCACAGGCTGCCTTACGGCGGGATTGCGCGTCAGGCATGATCATGATCCCGGTTGCAAAACGAATCTGAGGGGATCGGGGCAGTATCGTACATTCAATCTCCAACGGATTTGCAATAGTCCCATGGTGTCTGCCGCATGGAATTTCTGATCATCTCGGTCCTCTTTGTGCTTATCGAGCGCGTCCGTCCCTGGCGACGCGGGCAATCCTTGGTGCGCGCGCACATCCTGACCGATCTGCTCCACTGGGGATTCAACGGCTATCTTTTCTATCTTCTGGGCTACGGGCTGGTGACCGGCTATATCTTCACCCTTTTCGGGGGGTGGATGGGGTCGGCCGGGTTGGGAAATCTTCTCGATTCCCATCTTCTGACCGGGCTGCCGATCTGGCTTCAGTGCGCGATCCTCTTTGTGATTCTCGATTTCATGATGTGGTGCACGCACAACCTGCTGCATCGCGTTCCGTTTCTCTGGGAGTTGCACAAGGTGCATCACTCGATTGTGACGATGGACTGGATCGGCAATATGCGGTATCACTGGGGGGAGACGGTGCTCTACCAGCTCGTGCTCTTCGCGCCGCGGCTTCTGCTTGGGGCCGATCCGATTGTCTCATTCTATCTGGGGATGGCCGGAACCGTTATCGGCCATTTCAACCATTCCAATGTGAACGCCGGTATGGGGCCTTTGCGATATATCTTCAACTCACCGCGCATGCATATCTGGCATCACGACAAGGATGGGCCGGCATCGCACAACAAAAATTTCGGCATCGGGTTGAGCGTGTGGGACTGGCTGTTCGGCACGGCATATTATCCGGCGGCGGATGAGCCGCAGGCGCCGGAGTTGCTGGGGTTTGAGGGGATTGAATCGTTTCCGGGAAATTTTTTCGGTCAGCAGTTGCTGCCGATATCGCGGAGTTGGCGGAAGTCGGTCCCGTTGATGCTGCTGGTGGTGCTTGGCCTGGTGACCGCCTGCGCGGGAGAGGAACAGAGAGGAGAAATCGTGGTTCACGTGGCCCAGAAATCGATCACTTTTACCGGCAAAATCTATCCGGGGCAGTTCAATTCCTGGCGGACGTGGCCGAAGAATCATCACTTCATCGTCTGGAAGGGAGGGGGCGCCTCCGGCAAGGCCCTTATCCAGGCCGATGCGAACGATCTGGAGATTCAGCGGGCGCTGGAGAAGCTGGGAGCCAGGGCCGGCAACAACCTTACGCTCGACTCGTGGGAGAAGCGGAAGGATGAGGGGAACCCCGATCCCGATCTTCACGTGACCGGCACGCTGATCGATGTCAGCATTGCATGGGCCGGCCACGCGCCGGTGCGCGCCGGGGATATTCTGGTGGACAAGGGGGGGCACGGATTCGAGTTCCGGCTGGGAGGGCATGAGAAATTCATCCCCGTCTGGAAATCCGGCTGCATCGTCTGCCTGGAAAGCTGCCCCGGCGGCCGCGTAAGCAATGCCCGCTATACGTTGCGCGATTATCAGAAGGATATCGCCGTTTTCGAGCTCCGGAAGGATCTGCTGCCGAAGGATGGTACGGATGTTACGATCACCCTGGCAATCCGATGACCCCCGATTCCCCTCAATGACGATTGCAACATGTATCGCAATGGAGTTATCCGTTGCAACGAATAATGATATGACGTATATTTATTCCCATGGGTGATGCACTTACGAAACGATTGAAGCAGACCAGATTTCAGACGCCGGCACAGGAGGCGTTTCTGAATCTGCTGGTCTCCGCGGCGCATGTGAGCGGGCTTGTGGATGGGCTGTGCGCGGAGTTCGGGCTTTCCCATCAGCAGTATAACATCCTCCGCATCCTTCGCGGGGTCTATCCCGAGGGGTATGCCTGCGGGGAGGTGGCGGAGAGGATGCTGGACCGCGCGCCGGACGTGACGCGCCGCATCGATGCGCTGGTGAAGAGCGGGCTGGTGTCGCGGGGGAGGCTGAGCCAGGACAGGCGCGTGGTGATCACGAAGATCACCGAGGAAGGATTGGCGCTCCTGGTAAGGATGGAGCCCCGGCTGACGGAGATGGGGCGGCATTTCGAGGAACGCCTTTCCGAGGCGGAATGCCAGGAGTTCTCCCGGCTCTGCGAAAAGCTCTACGGTGAGTAGAATCACCGCCTTAAATATTCGTCGCAACGACTATCGGCGGCGCGGGGTGTGGAATGAAAGAGATGCTTTGAATCGATGAATTGCTTTGAGCCGATGAATTGCTTTGAGCCGATGAATTGCTTTGAATCGATGAATTGCTTTGAACCGATGAATTGCTTTGAACCGATGAACAACACAAAACGCAACTGAATTTCACGGGGGAGAAAATGATCAGAATCAGAACGAGCGAGGAACGGGGCCACGCGGATCATGGATGGCTCAATACCTATCATACATTCTCATTTGCCAATTACTACGATCCCTCCAATACCAGCTTCCGGTCGCTGCGGGTGATCAACGAGGACTGGATTGCCGGCGGGCGGGGATTTGGAACGCATCCGCATCGCGATATGGAGATCATCACCTATATGCTTGAGGGGGCGCTGGAGCATGGGGACAGCATGGGGAATGGCGGGGCGATCGTGCCGGGCGAAGTCCAGAGGATGTCCGCGGGAACCGGCATCGCTCATAGCGAGCGGAACGCCTCGCCGACCGAAACGGCCCATCTGCTTCAGATCTGGATTATGCCGGAGAAGCTCGCCATCGAGCCGAGCTACGAGCAGAAGGTATTTCCCGTCGCGGAAAAGCGCGGAACGCTGCGGCTGATCGCCTCCAGCGACGGTCGCGATGGCGCCGTGACGATCAATCAGGATGTTGATCTCTATGCAACGCTTCTTGAACCGGGGGAGAGGGTGGAGCACGCTGTGAGGACCGGCCGGCATGCCTGGGTGCAGGTGGCAAAGGGGGCGATTGAGCTGAACGGCCATCCGCTGCGGCACGGCGATGGCGCGGCCATCACCAACGAGGAACGTCTTACGCTGTCGGCAACCGAGAGCGCGGAGGTGCTGCTGTTCGATCTGGCGTAATCCGCGCGTCGGCATCCCGTCCGGCTGTTTAATTACTTCCGAATCAATTCAGGAAATCATGACTATTCTGGCATTTGCCGCATCGTTGCGGTCAGGATCGTACAACAGGAAACTGCTGGCGATTGCCGTGGAAATGGCTCGCGAGGCCGGCGCCACGGTCGATGTCGCGGAATTCCGGGAATTCGATATGCCGTTGTTCGATGGCGATTTACAGGAAACGATCGGCCTGCCGGAAGGGGCACGCGCGATGATCCGCCGCATCGAAAAGGCGGACGGGATCATGATTGCCTCGCCGGAATACAATTTCTCCCTCCCCGGCACGCTCAAGAACGCCATCGACTGGGTCTCGCGCGCCAGGCCGATGCCGCTTCGCGGAAAGAGCGGGTTGATCATGGCGGCATCCGGTTCAGTGATCGGGGGAATCCGGGGACTATGGCAACTTCGTATACCACTTGAGGGGCTGGGCGTTTATCTCCATCCCGATATGTTCGCCCTCCCCTCGGCACCGGGAGCGTTTGATGATGATGGAACGCTGAAGGATGAGGCGATGCATAAACGACTGCGCGATACTGTGGCATCGTATGTCACGATGGGAACGCGGCTGGCGGAGCCAGCGTTGGAGAACGTTTCAAACGTTCCCGGATAACGGATGGGGATCATGTCGGGGGACGTTTGAAGCGTCCCCCGACAATTGAACAATTTCGCACGATTGACCGCGAAATCAATTGCCGGATGAGCCCGGATTATCCGTATGTTGACGGTGTCCATGAATGATATGCCGTGTCGTTGTCCAGCGATCCGATATCAACATCCTCCCGATCGAACAACCTCACGCCGTATCCCCTCCGTTCACGATCAGTGTTCGCCATGATTACTGCGGAACTTCCGTATAACGAGCCGGAACGCCTCGAAGCGTTGCGTGCATACGGTATTCTCGATACCGAGCCCGAGGCCGCGTTCGACGACATAACCAGGCTGGCCGCGCATATCTGCGGAACCCCGATTGCGTTGATCAGCCTTGTCGAGGCCGGGCGCCAGTGGTTCAAGTCACGCATCGGCATCGACGCGCCCGAAACCTCGCGCGATATCTCCTTCTGCTCCCATGCCATTCTTCAGGAAGGGCTCTTCGTGGTGGGAGATGCTCTTGAGGATATCCGCTTCGCCGATAATCCACTCGTCACATCCGACCCGAATATCCGATTCTACGCCGGTGCCCCGCTGATCGATCCCGACGGCAATGCCCTTGGATCGCTCTGCGTGATTGATCGTGTCCCGCGCAGGCTGACCGAGGAGCAGCGCGATGCCCTGATGGCGCTGGGTCGCCAGGTGATCAGCCAGCTTGAACTGCGAGCCAGCGTGGCACGTCTGCGCGAGACGATCAGCACACAGGAGCAGACGGAACATCGATTGCGCGACAGCGAGGAACGGTATCGCTACCTGGTCAACAACGCCCGCGATATCATCTATCGCACCGATTCCAACGGCCATTTTGTTCTCTTCAACGATTCCGCTCTTCAGGCGATGGGATATCCCGTCGAGGATCTGCGTGGTGCCCATTTCCTGGAGCTGATTCGCGCCGATTTCCGCCCGGCAGCCCGCCGCTTTTATGCCCGGCAGATCGCCCGCCGCATCCCCAACTCCTATTATGAATTTCCCACGCTCACCGGCAACGGGGATGAGATCTGGATTGGACAGAACGTCCAGCTTATCTTCGATGACGCCGAGGAGGTGGTCGGCTTCCAGGCCGTCGCTCGCGATATCACCGACCGTCGCGGAGTTGAGCAGGCGTTGCGGGAGAGCGAGGATCGTTATCGTGATCTGTTCGAGAATGCGAATGACCTGATTCAGAGCATATCGATCGATGGCAGCTTTCTCTACGTCAACAGGGCGTGGCGGGAGGCGCTTGGGTATACCGAGGAGGAGGTCGCGGGGATGAAACTGCTCGATATCGTCCATCCATCACATCGTGACTCCTACACGGAGATTCGTCGCCGGGTGATCGCTGGTGAGAAGGTCGATCGCTTCGAGACCCGTTTCCGTACCCGAGGCGGCGAGGAGATTGTGGTGGAGGGGAGCATGAATTGCAGCTACAGCGACGGCATGGCCGTTTCCACCAGAAGCATCCTGCGCGATATCACCGAGCGGAAACGGACGGAGGCCGCCCTCCACGCCACGATGACGCTGCAACGCGCCATCCTGGAAGGGGCGGACTACATGATCATCTCCACGCTTCCCGACGGAACCATCCAGTTGTTCAACCCGGCGGCGGAGAGGCAACTGGGATATTCCGCCGATGAACTGGTCGGCAAATCCTCCCCGGCAATCATTCACGATCTGACGGAGGTTGTGGAGCGGGCAAGCGAGCTTACGAAGGAGCTTGGCGAGACCATTGAGCCGGGGTTTGAGGCATTTGTGGCGAAGGCACGCCGTGGCGATCCCGACGCAAACGAATGGACCTATATCGCCAAGGATGGCCGTCGCTTTCCGGTGCTTCTTTCGGTTACGCGGCTTACCGACGTCGATGGGTCCGTCACCGGATTTCTCGGCATCGCCCAGGATATCACCGATCGCAAGCGGTTCGAATCGGCCCTTCGCGACAGCGAGGAGCGCTTCCGTCGCGCGTTCGATGACGCGCCGATCGGCATGGCGCTGGTCTCCACGGAGGGGCGTTGGATAAGAGTCAATCATGTTATCTGCGATATCCTCGGCTATACCGAGGAGGAGCTGCACGCCATGACGTTCCAGGATATCACCCATCCCGATGATCTTGACGCGGACCTCGGCCATGTCAACGCGATCCTTGCGGGGGGGATGCAGAGCTATGAGATGGAGAAGCGCTATATCCACAAGGATGGATCGCTGGTCTGGGTGCGCCTGAGCGTCTCGCTTGTCCGTGATTCGGAGGATAGGCCGCTCCACTTTATTTCGCAGATCGAGGATATCACCGAACGGAAGCGGATTACCGGCGAGCTGGCGGATGCCCGCGATGCGGCGTTGAAATCGGCGCGGCTGAAGACGGAATTTCTCGCCAACATGAGCCACGAGATCCGGACGCCGATGAACGGCATTATCGGGATGGTGGGGTTGCTGCTGGGGACCGGGCTGAATCGCGAGCAGCGGGAGTTCGCGGAGATGATCGAGATCAGCGGCCAGTCGCTGCTGACGATCATCAACGACATCCTCGACGTCTCGAAGATCGAGGCGGGAAAGCTGAACATCGAACGCGTGAGCCTGAACCTGAAATCGCTTGTGGACAGCACCACCGGTCTGCTGAAGGAGCGGGCGCGCTCAAAGGGGGTGGAGCTGATATCGGTGATCTACAGCAATGTCCCCGTCGATCTCCGCGGCGATCCCGTTCGCGTCCGGCAGGTGCTGACAAACCTGATCGGCAACGCCATAAAATTCACGAGCGATGGCGAGGTGATTCTCCGCGCCAAGCTGGAATCAGAAACCGCCGATCGGACGCTGGTGCGGTTCGAGGTGACAGATACCGGGATCGGCATCGCCGACGATGTGATCGGAGAGCTTTTCCGGCCGTTTACGCAGGCGGACAGTTCAACGACCAGAAAGTTCGGCGGCACCGGCCTTGGGCTGGCGATCTCCAAGAAGCTTGTTGAGATGATGGGAGGGGAGATCGGCGTGACGAGCAAACCGGGGGTCGGCTCCACGTTCTGGTTTACGATTGCGTTTGAGAAGGGGAGCCCGATGCCGGAACGGCTGGAGATCCCCATGCAGACGAACGGCCACGTTCAGCCGGAGACCATCACCAACGGCGCGATGCCGGCCGGTAATTTCCAGATCCTGGTTGCCGAGGATAACATCATCAACCAGAAAGTGACATTCCGCCAGCTTGAAAAGCTCGGCTACAAGGCCGATGTGGTCTCCAACGGCATGGAGGTATTGCAGGCAATGGAACGGAAGGATTACGATCTGATCCTGATGGATTGCCAGATGCCGGAGATGGATGGGTTCGAGACCGCCACCGAGATCAGAAAGCGCGAGGCCGAGGGGAAGCGTATACCGATTGTGGCGCTGACCGCCAGCGCGATGTTCGGCGCGCGCGCTGAATGTTCAAGGGCGGGGATGGATGGCTATCTGAGCAAGCCGGTGAATATCGATGATCTTGGCGAACTGCTCGCCGAATACAGCGTCGGGCTTCCTCACGTTGCCGAGCCCGTGGTTAAGAACACTGCGGGGGATGTTACGCTCGACCCCGCGATCATTCGCGGACTTCGCGATCTGAGCCCTGAAGGGAAGCGCGGGATCTTCGACGAGCTGGCGGAGACCTATCTGGCGGGAGCCGGGGAGCGCGTGACGGAGCTTCATGCCGCCATGGAGGCAGGTTCCTGCGCCGCGGTGGAACAGATCAGCCATAAGCTGAAGGGGGGCGTCAGCATCCTTGGCGCCAGCCGTCTGGCGCAGCTTTGCGATATGCTCGAACTGCGCGGCGCGGAGGAAACGCTGGAGGGGGCCGATAACATCCTGCGCGAGATCGACGAGGAGCTGGTGCGGGTCGCCGCCGCGCTCCGAAGCCAGATACGGGGGGCATAGCAGACTGTTGAAGGACGTC
>JBDSJW010000298.1:0-3133 GCA_039917235.1 Kapaibacterium sp. (SeqCode)
GCCAAGCGCCTCCCCTCCAAGCAGATGAAGATCCTCCACGATCAGGATGGTCTGGCGGAGCCGCGACAGGCGCCGGAGCGCGGCAAGCACGGATGTCATCGATTCCTCCGGCTCGATCTTCAGCATCGGATGGGCGGCGGAGAAGCGGTAGAGCGCCCGGGCGATCAGCGGAATGATCGACGTGGCTGATTCAGGATAGAGCTTCAGATGCACAACCGCGCCGTTGGAGCGGATCACGCGCGCTCCCACCTCTTCAATCAGCCGCGATTTGCCGACGCCCGCCTCACCGATCAGCAGAATCGCCTGCAATCCGTGGGCATCTGATGCCGATTCCCAGATCCGCGCGATCATCTCCGCCTGCGGGGAGCGGCCTGTAAATGGGAGGAGGCCGTGATTGACGAAATCTATCAACGTTCGCATTGCTGTCGGTTCTCGATGTTAAACAGTCTGAGTTGCTGGAAGTACTTCAACAGGCTGTTAAAGCTGACGGGTCCCCCGGGGGGCGGCGGAAGCGGGGGAGTGGCATCGATACGGCGGGCATCCGGCGTATCTCAGGTGTCCGGGCGTGGCGGATATCGCCCCCGGACATGGATCAGGAAGTTCTGAAACTCCCCAGATGCCGTGGGGTTACGGTCGGGTTGCCGAAACGAGAACTCAGGTCGATCATCCCGCCGGACCTCCCGATGTCACCACTCTCAAATTCGTTGAAAAGATGCGAAAATCGGGCAACCGGGACAAAGTATACTCGTGCCGGGATGTCATGTCATGCAAACATCACGAGAACCGCGGGACGCCGCAATCCAATTTTTTTCAACTGAAATCCATTTTCGGGCAAACCGCAATCGCCCGGGAGGGAAACTGCAACCGCCGCCGAGTACCTTGAAGGAGAGTTTTTTGATGAGGCTTTCACGATGCGCCCGCGACACGCGGAGCTGATCAACCGGACGGAACGCAATGACATCTCGATCGATCTTCAGACTGTATGATTCACACGATGGCGAGGCGCATGGAGGGATGATGCGCTGCACGGGCTGCGGGACGGTGGGATATCAGGGGGATCGTTACTGCCCCTGCTGCGGGCTTCCGCTGGTGAGAAACTGCCGCCAGTGCGGCGCGGCGATCGCTCATCCGATCGCGAATTTCTGCACCGCATGCGGTCTCCCGCTCGATGGAGAACGCCCCCCGAAAGGGGATGCATAATACGAATACTATCTGTTCAACCATCCGCTCGCGACGGTCGCGGGCAATACATCGGGGAGAGCATCTCATGAACAAGTTCCATCGAATGATCCTGCTGGCGGCCTCCGGGGCAATGCTCCTGGCGCCCGGGGCATTTGGACAGGTGAAAATGACGCGGTCCGTGGTTTCCAACGCCGCCACCAGGGCATCCGGCGGGGCGCTCATACTGAATGGAACGCTTGGGCAGGCGCTCGTTGGATCAACCGGATCTGGCGCGATGCGGGGATTGCAGGGCTACTGGTACGGGCTTCAGGTCGCGGTGCCGAGCGGGGTGAATGAGCGGGAGAGGATGATGTTCGGGGTTGTCGCGGAGGCATCGCTACGCTGCTCGCCGAACCCGTTTTCCGGCGAGGCGATGATCAACGCCGCCGTGCCGGTCGGAGGCGATGTATCGATCGTCCTCTACGATGCTCTCGGCCGCCGGGTGGAAACGCTTGCGCAGGGGGAGCATGAGGCGGGGATGATCGAGATCAGGCTGATGGCGGGGGGGCTGGCTTCCGGGAGCTATCTGCTGCGGATGACCGCCGCCGGGGGAATCAGACGGACAATCGCTCTTGCGGTTACCCGATAGTCGACCGCGGATGGGGCGATAGCATCCCTGCGGTGCGAGGAAAAATTTCGAGTACGGGAATCGGGGAGAGAACGCGGTTGGGGGACAACGTTTGCCTCTCCGATTCCCAGGTCTCGATAGAACAGTGGTGGGCACATTTAAGCAGGAAATCAGAATATCATGTTCAAGCATACATCAACGGCGGCGGCAATTCTCGGGCTGGCAATCGTGAGCACGGCTCACGCGCAGGTGCCACGCACCATCAGCTACCAGGGAGTGCTTTCCAATGCCGGCGGCGCATTTATCCCGGACGGCAATCATACGCTCAGGCTCAACTTCTACGATGCCGTGGCCGGGGGAGTGCTCCTCTACTCCGAGGCGCAGAGCGTGGCGGTGGTGAGCGGAACCTTCAATGTTATCATCGGATCGGTGACGCCGATTCCGGCGGCGGTGAACTTCGACAGGCCCTACTTCCTCGCGATCTCCATCGATGGCGGTGCCGAGTTCTCGCCACGGACGCCGATGACCTCCGCTCCCTATGCGCTGAACGCGGCCACCGCCGATATGGCGATGAGCCTCTCCCCCAATGCCGGCGGGGTGGTGACAAGCCTGAACGGCAAGAACGGCCCGGTGATTCTTCAGGGATCGGGGGGGACCACGATCAACAGCAGCGGCAATGTCATTACCATCGCGTCGAGCAGCGCCGGTGGCGGAGGGGCCGCCGGCATTCAGGGAATCCAGTGCAACGATGGCTCGCTGACGATCGCCGGCGCTACCGGCCCGGTCGCCACCATCACGGTTGCCGACGGCTCCATCAATAGCTCCAAGATCACCGACGGCTCCATCAATGCGGTGGATCTGGCCCCGGGCCTTCTCCCCACATCGCTTCCGCCAAGCGGCGCAGCCTCCGGCGATCTGACCGGCAGCTATCCCGCGCCGTCCGTGGCAAACAACGCCATCACCAGCGCCAAGCTCGCCGATGGCTCGGTGGGGACAACAAAGCTCGCTGACGGCTCGGTCTCAACCGCGAAACTTGCCGACGGCTCGGTATTAACCACAAAACTCGTCGATGGCTCGGTCGCAACCGCAAAACTTGCCGACGGCTCGGTCTCAACCGCGAAGCTCGGCGCCGCGTCGGTGACAAACGCCAAGCTGGCTCCGGATGCCGTGGCGTCCGCGAACATCCTCGACGGAACGATCGCGACGGCCGACCTTGCCGCCGGGTCGGTTACACCGGCGAAGCTGAATTCCGCGGGCGCCACCAACGGACAGGTTCTTGCCTACAACGGCTCCGCGGCCGCCTGGACGACCCCATTCGTCGGGCTGAACTTCCCCTACACGGGG
>JBDSJW010000299.1:0-3545 GCA_039917235.1 Kapaibacterium sp. (SeqCode)
ACGCCGGCCGCGTTCCACCACTCAGCCAAAAAATTTATTTCGCTCCGCTTTCAATTCCTTCAGGATGTACATGATGTTCAGGTTCGATGAGCCCTCGGCCATCGGCATGTAGTGTTCGGAGGTTTCCTTCACGTATTTGTATGGGTTGCGCTTCAGGTTGAACTCCAGACAGCGGATATTGTCCAGCCGATCGGTCAGCTTTATCAGCCGGCAATCCTCGCAACTGGTCTTCAGCCTTTCAACATATTCACGGTCGATCTTCTCGCGCAGCGGGCCATCCTCCACGCGCACTTCCTTTGTCAGCGTCTCTACCAGATAGCTCACGTATTCGCCGAAATTATATTCCAGCACTTCCTGGTTCAGAATATCGGAATCCTCCAGCGTGTCGTGGAGCAACGCGGCAATCAGCACATCAGGCTCGGTGATTCCCAACTCTTCGAGAATTATTTTCGTGACGCGCGAAGGATGCCAGAAGTAGGGAGTACCGTCGTTTCGGGTCTGGAACTGATGAACGTTCTGCGCCATTTCGTAGGCGCAGAGGATGCGGTTCAGTTCCGTGGGGCCGATGATCGGCATCAGTTTATCGCGAAGCTCTCCCTTGGAGAGAAACGTCTGATTATATTTCTGCGAACGACTAAGCATTACGATTCTATTAATTCGCGCGCCATGCGCAGACTGGATTCGGTGATGTTTTCACCGCTCATCAATTTTGCAACCTCGCGCGTATGCTCATCCATGTTCAGCCGCCGGACGCGCGTGATCGTCCGGTTTCCCTGTTCAACTTTTTCCACCATGAAGTGATTGCTGCTCATCGCGGCAATCTGCGGCAGGTGGGTGATTGCGATAATCTGATGGAAATCCGCCAGATCGCGCATCGCCACGCCGACCTTTGCAGCGATCCGACCGGAAATTCCGGTGTCGATTTCGTCGAATATCAGCAGCGGGAGTTTGTCGTTCTTCGCCAGAATTGTTTTCAGCGCCAGCATCACGCGGCTGATCTCGCCGCCGGATGCCACCCGCGCCAGAGGTTTCAATTCCTCGCCCAGGTTCGTGGAGATATAATATTCGGCGCGGTCAAACCCGGATGGTCCCCCCGCATAATATTTTCCATTGTGGCATACCGACGTGGATGATTCCTGCCTTGATTCGGTCTGATCGATATGCACCTGGAATTTTGCCTTGTCGATGCCGAGCTGCTTGAGAACGTTCTCAATCGAGCGCTGTACTTTTTTCGCAACATCGGCTCGCTTCTGCGACAGTTTTGCGGCCAGCTCGCCGGCACGACGCTTCTTCTGGTCCAGCTCCTTCTGAATCCCGCCTATCTGATCATCGAAATTCTGTGCCAGCTCTATTTCACGCGCTATCGTATCGCGATGCGCCAGAACGCTTTCAATGCTTCCGCCATATTTTTTTCGCAGACCGTTCAGCGCAAGAAGCCGTTCGCGCATTTCCTCCAGACGGGCGGGGGAGAAGTCGATATTTGCCGAATAGCTCTGCGTGTACTTCGCGGTCTCCTCGATGATCGAAAACGCGGAGATGCACTCCGCCTTGTATTCGGTGAATGTGGGATCGATATGCACAAGCTGATCAAACAGATTGCGCGCGCGCAGAAGTTGATCGCGGACGGAGTTATCAGCCTCGTAGAGAAGTGAGACAAGCGCCGATGTCAATTCGAAAATCCGCTCGCCGTTTTCCAGGATCTTTACATCCTGCTGGAGCGCGATATCCTCATCGGGTTTTGGCGCGACCGCGTTGATCTCCTTGAGCTGATACTGATAGAACTCCTGCTTCTCGTGAAGCTGCGCTTCCCGCTTTCGCAAATCCTCCAGCGCGTGATACACGCGGATCATCTCGTTGAAAATCGCCGAGTAATCCTCCACAAGTTTCTCCAGCCCGCCCACATTGTCGAGCAGATGGATATGTGTTTCCGGTCGGAGAAGAAGCTGGTGTTCGTGCTGGCCGTGAAGATCGACGAGATAATTTCCAAGCTCGGCAACCATGCTGAGCGGGGCGGGAGAGTCGTTGATAAACGCGCGCGAGCCACCACGCGATGTTATTTCGCGACGGATGATAATCTCATCACCATTATCCTCGTATTCCATCTCCCGGAGCAGATGCCGCGCACGTTCATTATCGCTTACCGAAAAAATCCCCTCGACAATCGCCTTGTCCGATCCCTGCCGGACATTTTCAGTCGATGCGCGCTCGCCCAGAATCAGTCCGAGCGCGCCGATCAGGATCGATTTTCCCGCGCCGGTCTCACCCGTCAGGATGTTCAGACCGGGCGAAAAATCGAGACTGATCTCATCGATAAGCGCGTAGTTTCTTACGTAGAGCGATTTCAGCATTGTTGGGAATATCTATCAGAAACTCTTCTCGCAAACCCGCTATTATAAGCGTAGCGTAACCGCGAGATCCTTCGCCGTTGGCTCAGGATGACATCCGGAAACTTCACGTGTCATACATCACTTTCCGTTCGCGTGAAACTGCTTCTCCTTGTATTCGGAAAATGCGTGCTTCACTCTGTTCCGCTGATATTTTCCAGTTGATGTCACGGGAATATCTTCGCCGAAGACGATGACTTTCGGAGATTTGTGGAAGGGGAGACGTTCGTGACAGAACGCCAGTAGTTCCTCGGCCGTGAGCGTTGCGTCGCTGGGACGAACGTAGGCGCCGATCTCCTCGCCGTACCAGTTGTTGTCGAACCCGACGGAAATCCCGACATCGACTTTTGGATGGCTGTTGATCACTTCATCGATTTCCAGCGGAGAGATATTGACGCCGCCGCGAATAATCAGCTCCTTGATCCGACCGGTGATAAAGAAATAGGGATCGCCGCTTTCAGCGACGGTATAAAATCCCTCGTCGCCGCTGCGGAACCATCCGTGCGCGAACGCGCTGAGATTTGCCTCGGGGTTGTTGTAATATTCAAGCATCACATTGTGCCCGCGAATCACGATTTCTCCGCGCTCGCCCGGCGGAACCGGATTTCCCTCGGTGTCGTGGATATCCATCTCGTTCTGCGGAATCGGAACGCCGATGCTCGGAAATCCAAATGCAGTGTGCCAGCTCATCCGCTCATCGCGCGCGAGCGAAAGCGGAAGGAAGCAACTATAGCATGTGGTTTCCGAAAGCCCGTAGCCGTGGATGATCGGCACGTTATAGCGATCCTCAAATCGCTGCGCCAGCTCGCAGGTGAGCGGCCCGGCGCCGCAGATGATATGATCAAATCGCGAAAGATCGTGCGCGCTGGTATCGATATCGGCCTGAAGAAGAAATGCGAGGAGCGTCGGGACCACTGAAACCACCGCGACTTCCTCGGCCGCAATTCTGGGAAAGAACGTTCCCGACTGAAATTTTTTATTGAGCACCACGCTCGATCCCGCGAACATCGGGGAGACGAGCGTGACAACGGTTCCGTTGACGTGATGGATCGGAAGCACGCACATCATTCGCGCGTCGGCGGTGATGCCGTGCCACGCGGTGATGCCGGCGGCATCGGCCAGCAGATTTCCATGCGCCAGAAGAACGCCTTTCGGATTGCC
>JBDSJW010000300.1:0-4126 GCA_039917235.1 Kapaibacterium sp. (SeqCode)
GATATATTCCCGTCGCGTAAACACCGTTGTCTCGGCATGAACGCGAAGATCGGAGGCGCCGCTGATCATCACCGTTCCCCTGATCGATTCCATCGGAACGCCGGCGGCGCGGAGAAAATGATCGTCCACGGTAATAAGTGCCGCAAGATGCGCCCCCGCCGAATGTCCGATAAGAAATATCCGCTCAGGATCGCCGCCGCGCGTTTTGATTTCGCGCTCCGTCCACGCCACCGCCGCCGCGCAATCCTCCGCGTGCGCCGGATGCCGCACCGCCGGCGTAAGCCGGTAATTGACAGCCACCGCGATAATTCCCCGCACCGCGAGCGCGCGTCCCAGATGCTCGAACAATCGTTTGTCGCCGCTGCGCCAGCCGCCACCGTAGAAATAGATCGCGACCGGAAGGCCGGAGGCATTGCGCGGTGCGTAGAGATCGAGCTTCTGGCGTGGATCGCCATCTATTATATAAGGGATATCACGCTCGATGATGATATCGGCGCTGAAGAGATCGTGTATCGTCATCGGGTTTCGGGCGGGGATAGTGAGGGGGCGTGCGCGGCCGCCGAGATTCCGGCGACGTGGCCGGTGGAAAACGCGGCCTGGAGATTATATCCTCCAACGCGACCGGAGATATCGAGCGCCTCGCCGGCGAAGAAAAGTCCATCGATCCGTTTCGACGCCATCGTGGTGGAGTGTACTTCTCCCAGCGCAATCCCGCCGGCGGTCACTTCCCCCTTATCCAGCGGCACGCTCCCGACGACGCCGACGGTCCAGCCCTTCAGCGTTCGCAGCAGCAACGCCCGCTCCTCCTTTGTCACGCTGTTCATTTTTATTCCCGCGCGGAGCCGGGCGGCGTCCAGCAGAAAACCGACAAGCGCGCGCGGGATAAATCCCTCCACGAACGTCTGCACCTCGCTTTTTCCCGACGCAAGGACGCGCTCCTCCCAGAGCGCCGGCAGCGCATCGGCGGGGATATCGGGGAGAAGATCAACGACGAGATGCACGGGGTGGGAGTCCTCCGCCACGCGAGCGGCGGCACGGCTTACTTCAAGAGCTGACGGGCCGCTGATGCCGCGATGCGTCAACAGAAGATCATCGCGCCATTCAGTCGGGAATCCCTCGCCTCGGGGAAGTTTCGGGCGGCGGCCGTCGGATTCTATGCGGAGAATCACATCGCGCAGCGCCACGCCCTGCCATGTGGCGGGGGGAGGCTGCGGAAAATAGATCGGCGCGAGCGCTGGACGAACCGGCACCAGAAGATGCCCCAGCTCCTTTGCCCAACGGATTCCATCGCCGGTGGTACCGACATTTCTGTACGACATCCCTCCGGTCGCAACCACGATTGCATCGCACGGTTGCCGAACGCCATCGGCGATCAGGCCGGAGACCGCGCCATCGCTGGTGAGAATTTTTTCGACGTGCGCGTTGGTCAGAATCTCCACGCCGGCGCGGGAGAGCATTCGCTCGAACGCGGCAAGAACATCCTCCGCCCGTCCGCTCGCCGGAAAAACTCTGCCGTTTGGCCGGGTGATGGTTTCAACGCCTTCATCGCGCAGCGCCGCAAGAACATCGGCCGCCGTAAGCTCGTGGAGCGCATAGCGGAGAAATCGCGCCTCGCCGGTGATAAATCCCTCCTCGATTTCATCGGGGGGAGCATCGTGGGTGATATTGCATTTGCCGCCGCCGGAGATCAGGATCTTGATGCCGATCCGGCGATTCCGTTCGTAGAGAAGCGCGAGCGCCCCCTGGCTCCGTGCCGCGAGCGCCGCAAATATCCCGGCCGCGCCCCCGCCGATAATGGCAACCGTTCGGCTCATATCAATCCAGGTTCACCATCCGCCGGAGCATCGAAATCTCCTTCCGCTCCAGGCGACGCCATTCGCCGCGAGCCAGGCCGCGCGCGGTAAGGCCGGCGTACTGCTTGCGATCCAGCCGCGTGACTTCGTAGCCGAAATGTTCAAAGAGACGGCGCACTTCCCTGTTCTTCCCCTCGTGAAGAAGAATGGTGAGATGCGTTCGATCGCGATCATCCACAATCACTTCGGACGGCTGCGTCTGATCGCCGTTCTCCAGCTCCACGCCATCGGCGATGGCGCGGGCATCGCGGAATTCTATCGGACGATCCAGTACAACCTGATAAAATCGCGGAACGCCGTACCGCGGGTGCATCAGGCGGTTGGCGAGCGCGCCATCGTTGGTAAGGACAAGGACGCCGGTGGTATGCCGGTCCAGCCGACCGACGGGATAGACGCGCTCGCGCGAATCAACCAGATCGAGGACGGTTTTTCTTCCGCGCTCATCGCTGGTGGTGGTGATCGTATCCTTCGGTTTGTTCAGGAGGATGTAGATATGCCGCTCCGGATCGCCGATCAACTTTCCATCCACCATAATCCGGTCGGTCGATTTCACCCGCGTTCCCAGCTCCGTAACAACGCGGCTGTTGATCTTGACTCTCCCCTCGGCAATCAACTCATCGGCTCCGCGACGGGAGGAGATTCCCGCATCGGCGATTGCCTTGTTGAGCCGGACTCCGCCGGATTCCACTTTTCGCTGCATGCTCATCCTTTAACATTGTGGGCCATTGGCCCGTTGCAATTCTCTTTCCGTAAACTGTTCCCAGTCCGTTAACTTGCGCCCCGCCGATGATGTTCCGGCCAGAGCGACGGAGCATCGATCGGCATGACTTCCCTCCGGCAATTCCATATCGACCGGAACATCCTCCGGCGCTTCCAACTCCCGAAATTTCCGCTATGTCCGTAAAGATAGCCGGATCATCCCTTCTCTTCGCGATACTTTCCTGGCATGCGTGCGCGGGGCAGACGATCCGCTTTCCGGCGATCGAGCAACGCTACGATGCCGTTGTCCTCCTTGCCGACGCGCGATCCGGCAGACTGCTCGGCGGCGCGCGAATGGGCGAGGCAAACGATCGGAACAACTATCCCGGCTCCCTCTTCAAACTTGCGATCGGCATCGCGGCGCTCCGCTCCGGGAAGTTCGACAGGACGTTTACCTACACGTGCAGCGGCAAAGATACGATTGCCGGAGCAGCCCAGGCCTGCTGGCTGCACGATGGACATGCTACAATAGGTTTTAGCGATGCGCTCGCGGTCTCCTGCAATCTCTATTTCCGCCGGATCGCGCGCACGCTTTCGCGCGAGGAGATTATTCAGGGGGCGCGCGGCATCGGGATGCTCCCCGCGGCAGTGGGCGGCGGCGATCCGTTTTCGAATCTGAACGATGAAACGCTCCTCGGCGAGGCATTTCCCGTCTCCCCGGCCGGAATGCTAAACGTTGCGCTGGCGCTGGCATCACGCGGACGGATTGGCGCGGGGGGAATCAGCCTGTTCGGCGCCCGTTTCCGTCCGCTCTACGATGGCATGCGGGAATGCGTCAGGATCGGCACGGGAAAGGGGGCGTGGACAAGCAGGTTTTCGATCGCGGGAAAAACCGGGACATCGGAGAATGGGATCGCCAGGTCGCACACCGGATGGTTTATCGGGTTTGCGCCGGCGGACCGGCCGAAATATGCAGTTGTGGTGATGTGCCGCAATGCTCACGGATCTGAAGCGGCGGCGATCGCCCGTCAGGCGCTTGAAAAGGTGATGTGATGATCAATAATATCCTCGCCATCGCTCTCTTCGCGGCCACGATTGTTCTGGGCGGCGCTCCATCGACAGTTTCACCGCGCGCATCACGAACCACTGACAGCGTGATGATCCCGGCAATGATCGCCGATTCCATCTCCGTGATTCTTTTTTCATCGTTCAACGTGGACCGGCTGGAGATCTGCTCCACGCGCGGGCTGCGCGTCAACGGCATCGCGCGGACGGTTGCGGCGACCACGATTGTGGCGGCCGATGGCGCGGGGATGACGATCGATGGAAAACGGGCGACCGCATGCGTCGTGATGGCGCCGCCGGGAGGAGAGATCATCATCACGGCCGATCAGCGAAAGAAGACAGTGCGGGGATCGCTCACGATTACGCGCGTGGAAACGCGGCTGCGCGGCATCATCACCATGCCGAGCCGCGATTATCTGGCGGCGACGCTTTCAGCCGAGGCATCGCCGAACGATCCGATGGAATATCTCACCGCGCTCTCCGTGCTCCAGCGAAATTATATTCTGGCG
>JBDSJW010000301.1:0-8244 GCA_039917235.1 Kapaibacterium sp. (SeqCode)
TCGGCCGCCTTGCGGCTGATCGTCCTTGAACAGCCTGGTAAGGATCAAGCAATCGCGCCGACCCCGTCGATGCCGGAGAGATATCCCGGCGCCGGCGGGGTCGGCGTGTTTACTGGCTGTCGGTATCCTCTCCGGCTTCTTCCGCCTCTCCGGTCGCCACGGCGGCGGTGGAGGTGAGAAGTCGCATATAGCGTTCCCCCGATCCCGAGAGCGAGCACCGATCGCCCGAGCCGCTCAGAAGCGATTTGGTGAGAAGCCTGTATGGCGCGCTGGAAAAGCAGACATGGCAGAGACGGCAGTCGGCGGCGGAATCGGTGGAGGGGCTTATGCAGACCGGCAGGCCGTAGCGGGTAAACGCCAGTTTCCAGCTATGATCCTCCGGCCCGGCCGGCGCCGACTGAAGCCAGGGATAGCGCCGGAGCAGATCGATCCGCTGGGTGATCGGTATCTCCACCTCGAAAAACGCCTCCTCCCCCTGGAGATATTCCGGTATCGTCAGGTTCGGGTTGGTGAGGAGCGCCTTGTAGAGCCGTGCCGGATCGATGCCGACCAGATTAAGGCCGTTGTAGTTGCCGTGATGATTGGTGGCGCCGGAATACGACTGCGCCAGCCACTCATCGAAATTCTCGTTCAGAAGAAGGTTGATCTCAAAATGGAGATGCGCCCGCGCCCTGTTGATCCCGTCGCCGGTGTGCCCCATCCTCCCAAGGAGATCCCCCTGCCGCACCATCGCTCCCGGCTCCGCCCAGACCTCGCTCAGATGAGCGTAGAGTGTGTAGTATGGCGAGCCGTTCCAGAAGTGCTCCACCACCACATAGCGACCGTAATTGGAGAGGCCCGCCACCGCATTGGCATGAACAACCCTTCCCTCCGCCACCGCGCGCACGGAATCGAGCGGTTCGCCGCGCGCGTCGCGGTAGAGTGGTTTGATATCCAGTCCGCCGTGATAGCGGGTGTAGACGATCCCCTCGGAAGTTCCACGAGGGTTCCTGACAAACCCGTAGGTGCCCCCCAGCCATGGGTTCTCCCTGCCGCTGATTGTATGCTGATAGAAGGAGCTGTCGTTGCCGGTGAGGAGTGCGGTGTTGCTGGTTGGGAGGACCAGGCCAGGCCCCTGCGCCCGCGCGCCTGAAGAGCAGAGGATGAAAAGCCAGAGGGATGCAAGAAGCAGGAGGGAGGGATGTCGAGTCATAAAGCGATCCGACCTTGTTGTACTGATGCGATCGCGTCAGGCCGCGATGCGGAATATCGGGAAGTTCGTCGCCACTCCCGTGATACGGATGGAATAAGCGGGCTCCGTCAATAAAAATGGGGAGTGCAGGCACTCCCCGATTCGAATATCATCGCGATGATTTCGGTGAAGCGATTGTTACTTCGACTTCGCCATCTCATCCTGACCTTCCTTGATCAGCTCGCCCATCGTCTTCTTCTTAAGGGCGTTGGTGTCCATTGCGTACTTCATCGCGCCCGCCATCAGGGCGGTGGAATCGGCCGGGGTTATCTGAGTCTCGATCTCTTTCTGCTTTGCCTCGGGAAGCTTGGAAAGCTCCTCCATTGTGGCATTCTTCCAGTCCTTGGCCGGGTCCTTGGGGCCGCAGCCGACAAGCACGATAGTAGCAAGAGCGGCGATTGTAAGGATTTTCTTCATGTGGTCCCCGATAGTTGAATAGATAAACAGCATGTGGATGGGACGGCATATAAGGTAAACCATCGTCTGCATGCAGGGGGATAATATACGGCGGCCGGACATTCTGAGGGTAAAGGACGATGAAGTCTACATGTTCAATACGCGTCGGCTCTCGAACCGAAAATGTTCTCCGCTCACCGGATCGATAAACGCGATCCGCTTTGCCAGAAGACCGAGCGGTGCCGGAAAATCGTACGGGGCATGGGGATGAACGTCCGGGTAGATCTGATCGTTCACGATCGGATAACCGATCGAAAGAAGATGAATCCTGAGCTGATGCTTTCTCCCGCTCTCCGGGCGGAGATGAAAAAGCGCGAGCCCGTTATCCCGCCGGATTACCCTGACATGCGTAACCGCGTTGGCTTCCCCGCTATCAATCCGCATGCGGAACCACGGCTCCCCCGGCACCAGCCGGTTGGCGATCGTGAACTCCTGTTCGATTTCAGCATCCCCCGCGCCGACCGCAAGATATTCCTTGATGATTGCCCGGTCGGCAAACAGCCGATGATAGAGCGGCCGCGTTTCCCGTCGCGCCGAAAAAAGAACAAGCCCCGCCGTCTCCCGGTCCAGTCGATGCACCGGCGTAAGCTCATCGATGCCGGTCCGGCGGCGGAGGCGGGAGAGAAGGCACTCATCAACATACGGGCCGGTGGGGACCACGGGGAGAAAATGCGGCTTGTCGGCGATCAGAATATGTTCGTTCCGGAAGATGATCTCCTCCTGGAACGGAATCAGCTCTTCGCTCTCCACCTCGCGGAAATATCTGATGGTACTATCGGGACGATACGGTGCTTCCGGCGTGACTGCCACGCCATCCCCGCCGATCACTTTCCCCGCTTCCATCCTTGCCCGCCAGATTTCGATGCCGACGTGCAAAAAACGCGCGGCCAGATATTCCAGAATCGTCGCCGGAGGAAATTCCAGTGGAGGAAGGTAGACGGAGGAAGCGCCGGAGAGCATAAGAGACTGTTGAATTACTTCCGATGTTCAGACTGTTCAACAACGATCGTTTAATCCAGGTTTTTCTTGAACCGGAGGAAGCTGGCGGTGAAGATCACCACGCCAAGCCCAAGCATCGCCAGCAGTTGCGGCCATAATTCCGCAAGCCCCACCCCTTTCAGAAAAATTCCACGCACGATTACCAGATAATACCGGAGCGGCACCAGATAGGTGAGCTTCTGAATCCAGAACGGCATATTCTCGATCGGAAATGAATATCCCGAAAGAAAAAGAAATGGCGGAAGCACGAAAAAGCTCGTGGTAAAGCTCGCCTGCTGCTGCGTTTTGGAAATCGTGGAGATAAATAATCCCAGCCCAAGCACCGTGATCAGAAACACCAGCGTCAGGAGAAAAAAGAGGAGCAGATTTCCTCGCATCGTGATGCCGAAGACGAGCGCGGCCACAATCAGCAGATTCATCAGCGTAATACTGGCCGTGACCACGAAGGGGGCCAGCTTGCCGATGATGATCTGATATGGCTTTATCGGGCTGACGATAAGCTGTTCCAGCGTCCCCACCTCCCGCTCCTTTACGATCGATGTGGAGCTGGCGATTACGGTGGTAATCAACAGCAGCAGGCCGAGAATGCCGGGGATAAAGAATTTTCTGCTTTTCAGATCGGGATTGTACCAGACGCGCGTCTGGGCGTTGATCTGCGCCACGTGCGGCCCGCCACCCGGGGTGGTCCGCTGAATATCAAGGAGGATATGCTGGGAAAATGACGCCATGATCCCCCCCGCATATCCCGATGCTATTCCCGCCGTGTTGCCGTCGGAGCCATCAATCAGCGCCTGTATCGGCGTTGTCCTGTGCGCCAGAATATCCGCGCCGAATTTCGGCGGAATTACCAGCACAATTTTGTCCTCGCCGTCGAGAAGCACATCATCCGCCTCGCTGTAATTCTTCAGATATTTCGTCAGCGTGAAATATTCCGAGTTGGTGAAATCGTGGACAAGCTGACGGCTTTCCGTGGAGCGGTCATAATCGAGCACCGCCAGGTTCAGCGTCTTTACGTCCAGGCTGGCGGCGTAACCGAACAGGATAAGCTGAAGAATGGGCGCAACCAGCGTAAGGCTCCGAAGCTGCGTGGAGGTAAGGATCTCGATAAACTGTTTTCTGATCAGCGCGATAATCGGCTGCATGATATCCTCATTCTGAAAAACCTTGGCAGGCTGTTGAATTACTTCGGATACTCAGACTGTTCAAGGACGATCAGCCGCAAGGCGACCGAACCTGAGCGAATGAGGCGTCCTCACGGACACCTCAGTGAGCGAACGGTGAAGGCCAACGCGGCGGATGACGTCCTTCAACAGTCTGTCAGACTGTCTTCTTCAATCTTCTGATCGCAAGCGTCATTGTAAGAAACGCGAAGATCACAAGCGCCAGAAATGACTGCCAGTACGCGCTTATTGGGGAGCCCTTTAGCAGAATTCCCCGCAGAACCACAAGGAGATATTTCGCCGGAACGATCGTTGTGATCGCCTTCAGCACCACCGGCATATTTTCTATCGGGAAAATAAATCCCGAAAGGAGCTGCGTTGGAAGCACGGTGGCGAACGTCGCCAGAAAAAACGCGCTCTCCTGCGTGGATGCAAGCGTGGAAATCGCCAGCCCCATCCCCAGCCCGCCGATGATAAAGAAGAGGAGCGCCAGCGAGAGAATCGGGATGCTCCCCTTTACCGGGATATCGAACAGAAGCCAGCCCGCCAGAATAATCAGCGTGGCAAGCACGCATGCGATCACGAAATACGGGACGGTTTTTCCGATCATGAACTCCCGGCTGCTGACCGGCGAAACCATCATCTGCTCAATCGTTCCCCGCTCCTTTTCCCTGACAATCGAAAGGGCGGTGGAGAGGACCGTGGAGATGATCATCACATATCCCATCAGCCCCGGCACCAGATATTTTGAACTTTTCAATTCCGGGTTGAACCAGATTCTGGGGCGATAATCGACAGGGATATAGGCGGCGCGACCTATTTTCTGCATCGCGGCGGTGCGGATACGCGATGAATAATTCTGCGCGAATATCCCCACGTAATTTGCCGCCGTCGTCGCCACGTTGGAATTGCCGCCGTTGACCAGCGCCTGAATATCCACGCTCTCCCCGCCGATCATCTTTTTCGAAAAATCAACGGGGATTACCACCACAACATCCGCCGTTCCCACCTCGATCATCTTCTGCCCCTCCACGGTGGAGGGAATCTCCGTCACCAGATCGAAATATTCGGAATGAAGGAAGGACTGGACGAACTGGCGCGACTGGTTTGTCTGATCAAGATCGGCCACGGCCAGCTTGATATGCTTTGTGTCAAAGCTGAGAGCAAAGCCGAACAGGAGGATCGTAAATGTTGGGACGAACGCAAGCATGCCGAGCGAGCGTTTATCGCGCCATATCTGATAGAATTCCTTCCGGGCGATTGCGAATATTCTCTCGATCATGACTTTTTGTTTTCCCGGTCGATGAGATGAATAAAGATATCCTCAAGCGACGGCTCGATCTCCTCGATCCCGAGGACGGTGATATCGTTCGACGTCAGCAGCTTCCGCACATTCCGCTCCGCCAGTTCCACGTCATCGACGGAGATATGGATGTTGTTGCCGAAAATCGACGTCTCATCCAGCCAGCCGCTCTCGTTGCCGAGAATTGTCAGCGCCTCCGCCGGTTGCGATGCCTTTACCTCCAGGATCGACTGCGTCATATATTTCGTCTTCAATTCCTTCGGCGATCCGTAGGCGATAAGTTTTCCGAAATAGAGAAAGCCGATATTGTTGCAATGCTCCGCCTCATCCAGAAAGTGGGTGGTGACGAAGACGGTAATTCCGCTTTCCGATAATGCGTAGATCAGATCCCAGAATTTTCTCCGGCTTATCGGGTCAACGCCGCCGGTCGGCTCATCCAGGAAGACGATTTTCGGCTCGTGCAGGATCGATGTGGCAAGCGCCAGCCGCTGACGCAGGCCGCCGGGAAGCTCGCGCGGGCGCCGTTTCTCCAGCCCCTTCAGGTTTGCCACATCGATCACATATTTCTTCCGCTCGGCAATTCTGGCGCGCGGTATCTTATAAATTCCCGCGAAGAAATCAAGGTTCTGCTCGATGGTTAGATCCTCGTAGAGCGAGAATTTCTGCGACATGTAGCCGATATTTCGCTTTACGTCGTCGGGGTTTTTCGCGATATCGTAGCCGGCCACCGTTGCGTGCCCCTCCGTGGGATCGAGCAGGCCGCAGAGCATTCTGATCACCGTCGATTTTCCCGATCCGTTCGGCCCCAGAAAGCCAAAGATCTCCCCCTCCTTCACATCGAAACTCACATCGCCCACCGCCACGAAATCGCCGAACCGCTTGGTGAGGTTGCTCACCTCGATCGAATTTCCGCTCACCATTGTTTCTCCTCCGTTTCCGCTCCGCTCTCCGTCGCGTCCCGTCGCGTGCGATCGCGCATCAGGCTGATAAAGACATTTTCCAGCGACGGCGTTTTCGTGCGGATATCGACGATGGTGATGTCGTTATCATCGAACAGTTTTTCGATCATGGCGGTGGCCTCCTCCGCGCTCATTTTCGTGAAGACGAAATCGAGTCGCTCGCCGAACATCTGAACATCGTCAAACTGTTCGCGCATCACGGCATCGCCGGAGACAACGGCAAGGGCGGCTCTGGCGGGGGAGCAGCTAACCTCGATCACCTGCTGGCCGAGGAGGGAATGGATTGCCTCCGGGACATCGCAGGCCAGGATTTCGCCGCGGTCGATCAACGCCACTCGGGTGCAGCGTTCGGCTTCGTCCAGGTATGGGGTGGTCAGGAAGATCGTTGTTCCCCCTTTCATCAGCTCGGCCAGGAGTTTCCAGAAATCGCGGCGGGTGACGGGGTCCACGCCGGTGGTTGGCTCATCCAGGAAGATGATTTCGGGCGTATGGATCAGCGTGCAGGCAAGGGCCAGCTTCTGTTTCATCCCGCCCGAGAGCTTGTCGGCAAGGCGGTTGCGGAAGGGGGCAAGCCGCGTAAACTCCAGCAGCTCCTCCCGGCGGCGACGGAAATCCTTTACGCCGTTGATCCGCGCGAAGAACTCAATGTTCTCATCGATCGAGAGATCGGTGTAGAGGGAGAATTTCTGGGAGAGATAGCCGATCCGCTTCTTGATCTGCTCCGGCTCCTTCTTCACGTCGAAGCCGAGGAGTCGGGCGGTGCCGGCATCGGCGCTCAGGATGCCGCAGAGCATGCGGATGGTGGTGGTCTTGCCGGCGCCGTCCGGGCCGACCAGCGCGAACATCTCGCCACGCTCCACGTCGAGCGAGATACCGGCCACCGCTTTCGTCCCCTTGAACGATTTCTCCAGCCCCTCCACATCGATGGCGTCCCCTTTCACTTTCCCCCCGCGACGCTTCCGCTTTCCAGAAGCTTTGCCTCGGCGGTCATGCCGGACTTCAGATCCTGCGCGGTGTTGGGGACGGCGATCTGCACCTCGAAGACCAGCTTTACGCGGTCATCCTTGGTCTGCACGTTTTTCGGCGTGAACTCCGCGGTCGGCGAGATATACGTCACCTTGCCGCGATAGTGCTTGTCCTTGTAGGTGTCGATCACGATATCGGCCGGCTCTCCCAGCTTCACCTTTCCCAGCTCATCCTCCGCCACGTAGATCTTCAGCTTTACCGTTTCGGTCTGCGAGATCGTCATCACGCCCGTTCCCACGTTGACGAACTCCCCCATCTCCACGCCGCGCCGCGTCACCACGCCATCGATCGGGGCAAGGATAACGCAATCGCTGATCTTCTTGTCGATGGAAGCGATCTGTGCCTCCGCCTGCTCCTGCCGCCCCCTGGCTGCGGCAATATCCTCGCTGCGGGAGCCGTTGCGGAGCTTGCCGGAGCCTATCTGCGCGGCCTTGTACTGCCGGAGGGTTATCTGATACTTCGTCTTGATATTCTCATAATCCTTCGCCGAAATCGAGCCGACGCGGAGAAGCTCAGCATAGCGACGTTGATCGTCCTCCGCGTTATCGAGGTTTGCCTTTGCCTGGCTGACCGCCTCATCGGACTGCGCGATATCCTCCGGCCGGGAGCCGTGGCGGGCCAGATCGTAGCCGGCGCCGGCAATATCGACGGCGGCTTTCAACTGCTGGCGCTGGAGCCGGAGATCAGAATCATCAACCACGATCAGCGTATCGCCGGCGTGGACATGATCCCCCTCGTTGATCCTGATTCTGGTGATATTCCCGGCCGCCCGTGCGCTGACGGTGACGTCGGTGGTTTCGATCATCCCCGAAGCTTCGATCGCTCCGGTCTCCTTTTTACTGGAGCAGGCCACCAATGCCGCGGAGAAAATGAACGGCAGAAGGCAGGTCGTGATGCGATGCATGTTCATGTCTGGCTGATTGATCGTGATTGCTGAACTGGATTATTCTATCGAAAGCGTTCCGTCGTCCTGATAGCGCTGGCGCGCCTCGTCGGTGAGGACTCCCTCCATCATCACCCTGATAAATGTCTGGAAGACCTGGCCCAGCGTGTAGGGAAGGTCGGAGAGGACGGTGGGGTTGATCATATTCTGGATGATGGTGAAGAACA
>JBDSJW010000302.1:0-5824 GCA_039917235.1 Kapaibacterium sp. (SeqCode)
GTGCTTCCGGCAAACGGATTCGGCGCGCAACGGAGGTTGAACGCGGCGGACGCCGAAGCCTCATCCGGCGCGGCGGCGACCGGGATGGGAGGGGGAAGCGTATACCAGAAGCCCTGGTTTGCCACAATCCCGGTCCTGCTTACCGGCCCGATGATCGTCTGGCCGAGCGTTCCGGCCATCCTGAATGTTCCGTTCGCGCTGGCTGCCGCGCCCGAGCCAATCACCACCGCGCCGGTGCGCGTCTGGGCTCCGGCGCCGGTTGCCAGCGCCATCAGAAGCGCGGCGGACCATCCGGCGATGCGTTGCATATCGTTCATCTCACTTCTTCCTTCAGCTAATGATAAAATGCCCTGGACGAGCGTTGTTCAGCGGCCCAATCTGTTAAGACCTTTTAGTAGTTTGGGCCATCCGCCGGGGTTCCTGTTTCCGTGGCCGGCGACTGTTATTCCTTCTTTTCCAGCCCCAGCCCGCAATGCGGGCAGTAGAGGGCGATACGCTGGCGGATGACCATGCGGCAATGCGGGCAGAGGAGGGGCATCGCGGCGCCGCAGCAGGCGCAGAATTTATCCCCCGCGTAACCGACCGAGCTGCACCGCGGGCAGTGGGCCAGGCCTCCGGTTTCGGCGTGAGGGATGTTCCTTGGTTCCGTCTTCAGGATATAGGGTTCCATCAATCTCCTCCTTGTGTCCTCCCCGTTCTCCGGGGCGTTCAAGCGAATCTGTTGCTACAAGGTAATGGCGGGTGCTTACGAAACCGGTGGAAGCTGCTTACAGAAGTCGCTGTTACAATTTTCTCGCTGAATATTCACGCCGGGATGCCCCGTACAGGGGGCCTCGGGGGCGTGGAACTGCCATCATGGCGGATGGAGCAATCATCAATCGTGGATAGTCTATGGCCGGTGCGATAGGGCCACTCGTCGATTTTCTCAATCATGGAATCCTCCCCTTTACCGGCCGGGTCGCCGAAATCGAGCGTCTGATGGCGTTCTGGCGGAGCACCGTCGATGCGCACGGATTGCGGGTACTGCAATTGACGGGGGAGGCGGGAGGGGGGAAAAGCCGCGTCCTGGAGGAAACGATCCCGGCGATCGTCGGCAATGGCGGGCTGGTGATCCACGCGAAGCTCTACCCGGCCGCCGCCACATCGCTGCCGCCGTTGATGGTGCGGGCGCTTGCGCGCTCCGTCGGCGCCCGCGCGCTGCTGGGGAGGGAGATAGAGGAGAGCATCTCCCCCGTGATCGATGCCCTCCGTCGCCTGGCCCGTCTCCGTCCCACGCTGCTGGTGATCGAGGATGCCCATCTTCTCAGCCAGGATGCCGTTGCCGATCTCTCCATCATCCTTGCATCCCTTGCCGACGAAACGATCTCCGTCCTCACCGTTGCGCGCCCCGTGGAGCAGCCGGTGACCGCGGCGGTCCGTCCATATCTCACCGAGGAGATGGCACTGGAGGGGCTGGACGCCGACGGATTGAACACGCTCTGGATACGGTTGTTCGGTTCGGAGGCGGAGCGGGAGATCATCGAATCGCTCTATCGCGTCACGGCGGGAAACCTGCTGGCGGTCCGCACCGCGCTCCGGTCGCTCTATGCCTCCGGGGCGCTGGAGCAGGCGCAGGGGCTGTTCAGGCTTGCCATCTCCCCATCCTCGCTGGCATCGATGCTGGAGCAGAATGTCGGGCTTCTGGCCGAGGGGATGTCCGCCCATCTGACGGCGGAGGATCGTCGCGCGGCGCAGCAGTTTGCGTGTCTTGGGGAGGTGTTTGCGATGGAGGCGGCGGAGGCGCTGGTGGAGGATGCCCATCATCTGATCCGGCAGCTTCAGTTCAAGGGGGTGCTGGCCGCCGCGCCGAACTTTATCGCGCCGCTTCCGGAGGAGCCCAGCCGTCTGCCGCTGATCGCATTTACGCACACGCTGATTCACAGGCATATCGTGCAGGATGCGAAGCTGGATGGTGGGGGGATGATACGCCTGATCGCCCGCGGCCTTCCTCTCTATTCCACCCTTCCGTTTCAACTTATTCCCGGCCATGATATCGATCCCGATCTTTCGGCCCGCGATGTCTCCCCCGCCTTCTTCCGCACCATGAGGATAGCGCAGTCGCTGGATCTGGGGAGCGACTGGGAGATGGCGGAGTACGTGTATCAGGCCGCCGCCGCGATGCTGGAAGGGGTGCGCGAACGGTGCGATCCCACGCTCCTCTTTATGATGGAGACGCGGCTGGTCAGCGGCAGGCTGCTGATGCTCCGCCGTTCGGAGGTCGCCGGTGAGTACGAACGCCTGATGCGAAAGTATCTGGACCTGACCGCCCATGATCTGCCGCCGAATCTTGCGCCGATCCGCATCAGCGCCCTTTCGTTCAAGCTCCGTTTCTTCGCCCGCGCGGAGTACGCCAGCTGCGTCGCGATCCGGGAGGAGGTCGCGGAGATGGTTGCCCGCATCCCGGAGATTCGGTTCAACGGCCTGTACGCCGAGTTCCTTTCCGATGCCGCCAACATCGCCAGGGAATATCTGGACATCACTACCCTGCGGAGCATCGAGCGGCGGGTCCATGAGCTTCTGGCCGATCCCGAGGCCACTGAGAGGTTTCGGGAAATCGCGCGCCAGCGGATTATGAAGCATTTCCTCACGCTCTACGATACCCCCGCCGAGCTTGCGGAACGCCGCGCCCTCCTCGCCGACCTTGAACGCGATAACGCCGATCCCGATCTGACGCTGCTTTCGGCACGGCTCATCTTTCTGGACGATCTTGGAGCGATCGACGAGCTTGTCGAAACCATCGATCGCGTGTTGCCGGAATGCGAGCGACGTGGGCACCGGCAGACGGTGATCAGCGCGGGCGCGGCGCGGATCTGCGCTCTGGCGGCGCGGGGAGCGGACTCCGGGACGATCAATGAGGAGATGCGGGCGTTGCTTGCCTCCGCGCCGGAATCCGACCGCACGATTCTTCGCGCCAACTTCGGACAGCGCCTTGTGTCCGCGGCGCTTCTTCTGCGGCGACGGGAATGGGCGCGCGCGCTGGCCGATGAGTTGCTCGGCGGCACGGAGAATCTCCCCCCCGATGAACGGACCCTTCTGGCGGCGGCGGAGGGAACGCTGACCGACGAGCTTCAATCGATTACGGCGGACCCGGGGATACGCCCCGCCGTGCGCGATCTCTACAGATCGATCATCGTCAACGGCGATTTCCCCGCTCCGCTCGCCGACGAACTATGTGCGATTCTCTACACGCCCGTCCTCCGCCTTGGCGATATCCCTTCCCATCTGGCTGTGGTGGAGCTGATCACCTTCAGCAACCTTCAGCGATCTGACGATGCCATGAACGCCGCCGTGCGCCACGCACTGACATCGATGCTGGAGCTGCTGGCCGATCGTTCGCTGGTGATGATGATGCGGGCTATGCTCGACAGGAACTCCATGTTGCTGGAAGCTGATGGTGAAGCTCACTGGCTACGGCGCATCGCGGAGATAGGGGCGGCGCGGGCCGGCGCGGAACGGGAGATTCACGATGCCGGTCTGCTCAGGCTTTCGGTGCTTGGGACAATCGAGGCGCGCGGAACGGAAGGGGAGATGCTCCGGCTGCGTGGCGCGCGGCTGCGCGCGCTGGTGGGGATGATGGTTGCCAGCGAGATGCTCACCACGCCGATTTCCCACAGGGAGTTCTGCCGTCTGGCGCTTGGCGATGACAACTTCGAACGCGCCAAGCGCGCCCTTCCGGTGGCCGTGCATCGTCTCCGCGACGTGCTGGGCGCCGCCGCCGTCCTGACAGATTCCGAGACGCCGCGTCTTGATCTTACGATTGTGAAGGTCGATCTGCTGGACGCGCATCGGGAGCTGACGGAGGCGCGCGTTGCGTTGCGTGGCGGCTCGCTGATCCGGGCGCATTCGGCGCTCCGTCGCGCGCTGGAGATCATCGGCGGCGAGGTTCCCTTTCCATCGCTCTATGATGATTTCTTCGAGGCGATGCGGGATGATTTTGAGAACAGGCTGCGCGATGCGGTGCTGGGGCTGGCGCGCGAGCTTCTCCGCGAGGGGGATGCCGCCAGTGCCGTGGAGATTCTTCGATCGGGGAGCAGGATGATGGCGGAGGATGATGAGATCGCGGAGATGCTCTGCCTGGCGCTTGAGGCAACCGGCGACAGGACGGAGGCGGCGCGCGTCAGGATGCGGGGGGTGGAGGATGTTTCGGAGGGGTAGATCACCCTCCAGTTATTTCATCCGCATTCCGGGCGGATGGTGATCCTTCAAAGCATCACCATTTTCAAGCTCTTTTCCTGCATGTCATGTTACCACTCCCCCATCCCTGCGTCCATCCACCTTCCGGCAATACTTCTCCTCACGTTTTACACTGCCGCTACAAGCCGCGCGTGGCCTATATTCGCGGCAGTCAGGGCCTGAACGGAGATCCTCGCGATCGATACCACGAACCGTTCCGGCGATGTACATCAATATCGCGTAGCCAAAAATTCAGGGGATTCAAATCTCATCGTTATTTCATAGAGACAAGGGGGATTCATGAAGAAATCTGGCAGCATCCTTCGTGCTGTGCTCACCGCATCATTGCTGGCGCTGATCGCAATCGCATCGCCCGTGGCACGGGCACAGGAAACCGCCGACCGGTGGGCGCACTGGGACCACTGGAGTGGATGGTGGTACGGGCTGTATGGCGGCGTGAACATCAACCTCTTCTCCGGGGCGCTTCATAACCTTGGGACGGCCGATACGAATGTGGCGGCCACCACAGGATTCGACGCCGGAAGCGGGCTGGGACTGGCGCTTGGCGGGATCATCGAATACAACAACGGCAAGCTGCTCGGGGGAAACCTGATGTTCGGCTACGACAGCCGTGGGGTGATCTTCGATACCAAGAACGGAAATCCCAACGGTCGTACCACCGAGAAGCTTACCGCTCGCGTGGGCTATTTCACGATTGAGCCGAACCTGCGGATCAACCTGGGGTTGAAGCTCCTTCACTTTACCATCGGCCCAAGCTTCCGGCTTCTTCTGTCGAAGGGATATGATTACTCCTACAACGACGACGCCAACCCGACCGTTCCGGTGACGAGCAAGAGCGATTTTGCAAACATCAGGAGCTTTATCACCGGCGCGCAGGCGGGGCTTGGCTACGATATCCCGCTGCACGATTATCACGCGGCATCGCAGATCATTATCACGCCGTTCGCGCAGTTCCATATCTCCCAGGATCTGCTGGATGTGCCGGCCGGCAACAGCAACAAGTACGGCCTGAACACCATCCGCGTTGGCGTGCAGGTGAAGTATGGCGTGGAGGCCAACCGGCCGATCGTCGAGGATCCCAACGGCCCGGCGCCGGAGTTCGCGCTCCGCGCACCGAACGTGGTCACCGAAAGCCGCAAGCTGAACGAGACCTTCCCGCTGCGGAATTATATCTTCTTCGATGCCGGCTCCACGGAGATTCCGTCGCGCTACAAGACCATCTCCACGGCCGATGCCGCCACGTTCCGCGAGGATCAGCTTATCCGACCGACCGTGGAAACCGGCGGCACCGATGCCACGCAGGTCCGCTCGCGCCGCCAGATGGAGGTGTACTATCAGGTGATGAATGTCTTCGCCGATCGCCTTCGGAAGAACCCGTCCGCCACGATCAAGCTGACCGGCTCCGCCAACGGCGATGCCGCCACCGGCAAAAAGATGGCCGAGAAAGTGCGCGATTATCTCGTCTCGACATTCGGCATCGATGCCGCACGGATCAAGGCCGAGGGACGCGCCATGCCGGGCCACAAGTCGGGCTCCGGCAGCGGGCAGGGAGAGGACCGGAAGCTGGTGGATGCCGAGAACTACCGTGTTG
>JBDSJW010000303.1:0-5500 GCA_039917235.1 Kapaibacterium sp. (SeqCode)
GCCGTAGCGGAGGAGAACGCGTTTGAACTGCTGGATCACCGTGAGTTTGGTGCGGCTGAAATCGCGCCGCTGGCCGGTGATATCCACGCCGGTGAAATCGACATCGAGATATGTGTTGCCGCCGCCGAGGATTGCCGTGATGATACGGCTGGCGAAGGCTGATGCCGTGGCCCCCACCACCGACTGATTGAGCGCGCCGAGAAGGCCGGAGCCAAGCTCATCGCTTGTGCGGCCGAAGACCAGCAGGGAGATGGCGTTCCTGTTCCGGGTATCCTGGTCGGGTCGCGATGGCGGCTGTCCGTCCACCGTGTAATCCAGCCGGATGTCGGGCCGTTTCAGCGTGCCGCTCAGCGCCAGCATCACCTGATATTCCTGAATCGATTGGCCGTCTGAACGGACGGTCCGCCCGTTATAGATGCCGTTGATGCCGATCTGCGTCTCGTCCAGATCCCCCTTGAAGACCAGGTTGCCGGTTGCCTCAAAGCTCTTGATGAAGATATAGCGCGAGCCCTGCTGAAGATTGATTGATCCATCCAGCTTCATCACCCCATCGGCTCCCTTGTTGATGATGATGCCGGCGGGGGATTCAAGCTCGGCGCGAAGCTGCTCGATTGCGCTTCTGTTCAGCGTGAAGAAGAGCCGGCCGGGGATTGTGACCCGCAGATCCTCCAGCATCAGCCGGTCGGTAAAGGAGAGTTCCGGCGCATACACATGGCCCTCGATCTTCTGAAGCTGGTTCTGCACTCTGGCGTTCTCCGCCAGGAGCGATCCGGGCTTGGCGGCGCTGTCGGCTTTGTGCGTCGTATCGATCTGGTTTGCCAGCTCATCGGGAAGCGGCGGGCCGTATGGGTTGGCGGAATCAAGCTGCCGGAGCCAGGTTGCATAATCGACGTAATTGACGGCGGCCGTGCTGTTCTCCGCGGCGACCTGCTCCTGCATCTGAAGGCTGCCGTTGACGATCGCCACCCCTCCAGTCATGGTGGGGGCATCGAGCGGGCCGGAGAGACGAAGCGTTTCGCTGGAGATCACCAGATCGCCGTAGAGCGCCTCGTTTACCGCCTCGGTGGCATCGCTCAGCACCAGGAGCTGCGGGGTCTTGACCGTCAGATCAAGATTGGTCGGCGTGAAGCCGTCGAAATTGATATGGCCGGTAACGGTGGCACGGCCGTCCACCAGATCGCGCGGATCGTTCCGTATCGCCATCTCCTCGATCGCAAGGATCTGATCCTTGAACGTCAGCTTGGCGTTGGCGTAATAGAGGATGTTGTTCCCCTCGATCAGCGCCTTGACGTTTTTGAGCGTTCCCATGCCGGTGTAGTTCATCTTCGGATAGTCGCCGACCACGCTGAACTTCATGTTCGCCGTTCCCCCCTTGACCTGAACGCCGGGGAGGAAGGGGGCGGCGATCGCCAGCGGAAGGCTGTCGGTAATCGCCTGGATATCGACAGGTTTTCCGGGAAGGATCCAGTCCTTGTGCGATGTCAATGCCAGATCGAGCGGGAAGGAATTAATCCGGACATCGGCGTTCAGACGGGAGGTGTCGCCGGATGGGAGCCTGATATCGGCGATTTTCACGCCGCCGGTCAGATTCATGTTGCTGTAGGCGGCGTTCAAGACAAGGTTGCCGATATAGTTTCCGGCGTAGTTCATCGAGTCGATCATCACCCGCACCTGCGCGACTGGTTGCTGAAGGGTGCCGTTGACATTCACCTCAAGATCGCGGAGCCTTCCTCCGGCCTGGGCAAATGTGGCGTACGATGACGTTCCCTTGAAGAATCCGGCCAGATCCTTGATCGATCCCTGGTTCACCGAAACGTGGATATCCTTCAGATTATCCCCGCTCAATCCTCCACTCACGCTCACGATTTCCGCGTTGTTCCGTTGCATTGCCAGCGTATCGATATGCACGTCCCCCGTTCCTATCAGCGCCTGCACCGTGCCAACGTTTCTCCACTGAACGCCGTTGGCGAGCGCGACGATGACGGTATCCATTCTAAGGCGATAGCCCTCGGGATCGGTTGTGTTGATGCCGCCATCCAGTGCCAGCGAAATCTGATCGTTGATGGCCGTGGCGCCACGCACGCGGAACTGTCCCCCATCCAGGCTTGCCGAGAAGCGTGGGGCGTTGAAGATGGTTCCGTTGTAGCTGGCCGTGGAGTCGGTCCTGATGGAGACATCGGCGCTGGTGATATAATCGATACGTCCCGGCGCGATATTCCGCAGATCGATCTGAAGCTGCATGGCGGTCAGGCGCAGGCTGTCGGCCCCCTGCTGGTAGAAGAAGTTCTGAAGGGCGCCGGTCGCGGAGATGCTGAAGAGCTGGGAGTTGCCGCTGATATCGCCATGCAGTTCCCCCTGCGCCGCCAGCCGCGCGCCGTTCAGGAAGATCTCCAGCGGCGCCAGATTCATGATCGTAAGATCGTACGTGGCGTTCACTCTGTCGCCAACCGGCTTGTTCTCATACATCAGGAGGTTCTCCACCTTGTGGCTCGTCTTCCTGCTGATGTAATCCACAAGCCCGCTCACGCCATCCGCGACGCCGGCGATCACCGTCTTGAAATCCCATGCGCCGGTCAGATGAATGTTGACCAGATCGGAGAGAAGCTCCAGGTTGCGCTCGGTGGGGGTTGGGCGGGCCAGCTTGACGTGAGCGTTGAACGGCGTGAACTTCCTGCCGCCTGAAAGCTCCGCGTCCTCCACCGATAGATCGGCAACGCCCTGCATCTGATCGGGATCGAAGCTGCTTCCGCTGACGCGTGTCGAGAAGGTGAATCGCGTCTGCGACTGGCCGGGGAGCACATCCGCCAGCGCGAACCGATGGCCGTGCGCCGCCACGCTGTAGCGCGGCGTTTTCGAGTTCCGTATATCGAGCCATCCCCCCAGGCCGATGGATGGATTGTTCGCCATCAGCTCCCGTTCCCCCTGCGTCGGCACCGGGCGACGTTCGACGATCGATTTCAGGTTGGTCCGCATAAACTCATCGACGTTGGCGGGAGCGCTCGCCAGAATCCCCTTCTCATCGATCCCCGCCTTCGGTCCCCATGCCGCCAGAAGCGTATCAACCATGATGAACCCGTTATCCTGAACCGATCCGTTGGTGATCAGCTTTCGGTAGCTCCGTCCGGCGACGGTTGATGACTCCGAGACCAGGAGGAACTTGGCGTTGACATCCACCGGCCGCACGCCGATGCCGCTTGTCACAACATGGCCGTTGAAATCGCTGGTGTAGTTCTTATCCCTGAGCACCGGCCCGGCGTTGACATGGACCAGCGCCAGATCGGCATCATATTTCGGAATCGATCCGCGGAAGTCCAGCCGCGCTCCGCCGCGCACGCTTCCTATCGCCGTCCGTGCGTCAACCGCGGTTGTAAAGTTCTGGGGATATCCCACAAACGCCCCCGACGCCAGCTCCACCAGCCCCAGATAGCGGAGGTCGGGGATGTGGAGGCCGGGGAGATAGAGGGGGATATCGTCATACGTCACCCTGGAGTTGGTAAGGCGCGCGTCGATATAAAGGCTGTCCGGGTGATCCAGATTCTTCAGCTTGCCGGCGATCGCGAGCTTCGACGTGGTAAGGCCCAGCAGCAGCTTGTTGATCGTGATATTGCCGAACGTCCCCTCGGCCACCAGCGTGATCGATGGCGTGCCGTTCATAAAGTTCAGATCGGGGAGAAATCGCCTGAGCTCCAGCGTGGAAACCCGCGTCCCCTCCAGATCCAGCTTGACCGGATAGTTATGCCATCCATCGGGACCGGACATCGTGGACGCGAAGACATTCAGCGAGTCCAGCCGGGCGGTAATGTTGAGCAGTGATCGATCGGTCTCCAGATGAAGCCCCTCCACGGTGGCGCCCGTTGTATCCAGCGACAGGTTGCCGGAGAGGTCTATCACGCGGATATCGGGCTGCGGGAGGAGAAAATAGAGGTTCTGAATCGCCATTGACTGCGTGGTCGGCTCAATATGAACCTGCGCCGAGAGGTTGAACCGGGTAAGATCGAGATACGAGTAGTTGATGCTTCTGGCGACGGTGTCGAACTGCTTCTTCTGCGTCAGATCATAGAATGCCACAGTGGCATCGACGATCTCCAGCGCACTGATATCGATGGTATAGGGGAACGGGGTCTTTCTGGTTGTGTCAGCGGTAATCGGTGTGGGCCTGGTGATCCGCGCAAAGTTCCAGACGCTATCCTTCGCGTTTCTGATCAGGTTGATCACCGGCTCATGAAGAATCACCACCGCCTTGATCTTTTTCTCCTTGAAAATCGGGCTGAGCTGATAGCGAAGCTCGATATCCGGCGCGGTGATCACCGTGGTGCTGTCGGCAACAACGCGCACATCGTGCAGCTCCAGGCCGGTGATAAGGTTGCCGGTGACCGACCCTACTTCGACACGACCCTGAAGCGAACCGTTCAGCGCCACCATCGCCTTGGCAACGCCCCATCTCCGCACGGAATCCACCTGCGTAAGCGCAATAAGAAGCGCGCTCAGAAAGGCAACGCCGGTAAAGGCGAACACCAGAAAGCGCGCTACAAAGCGAGTGATTTTATTGATCGTGCGGATCATACCGGACAGAGTGTGGATGCAGGGAGAAGTTTACTGACGCATCGCAAAAAATACAATAAACCACCGTGGGAATTGCGCCAAATCAGAACGTTGGGCCGGTAATGTCCGGGGCATTGGCCGCCAGCACGCGGGTGATAATATTGGTGGTGGAACGCCCCTCCACAATATCAATGACACGCACCTGACCACCATGTAAACGCACAATATCCGAGCCAACGATATACCGCGGGCCGTCCGTGGCGGCGGGATCATAATCCCCCCCTTTTACCAGCACATCCGGCTCGATCGCACGGATCAGCTCGTACGGGGTCTCCTCCGAAAAGATCGTTACCAGGGCAACGGAACGGAGCGCCGCGATGATAGCCGCCCGATCCTCTTCCGGAAGAATCGGCCGCAGCGGGCCCTTGATTCCCGTTATGGAACTGTCGCTGTTGATGCCGACGACCAGCGCATCCCCCATCGCCGCCGCTTCCTCCAGATATGCCACATGCCCCGCGTGGAGCAGATCGAAGCATCCGTTCGTGAAGACGATCCGCTTCCCGTCGCGGCGGAGGAGCCGGCATTGATCGATCAACTGATTGCGGGGGAGTACGCGCTGCACCGTGACGTTCCTGCTTGAGTGTGATTGCGTGTCAGTTACGATAGTCGTGACTGTCGTAGTTGTTGCGTTTGTCTGTTTTCTGTCCGTCTATTCGTCTGTTCGTCCGTCCTGTCCGTCCTGTCCGTCCTGTCCGGGCGGGTTTGAAACCCGCCCCGACCAACAACGTTCAATCGCGCATCAACAACGTTGGATCGCGCGTTAACAACGTTCGATCGCGCATCAACAACGTTGGATCGCGCGTTAACAACGTTCGATCGCGCATCAGCAACGTTGGATCGCGTATCAGCGCGTTTCGACATCGCAACGTTAATTATAAAGACAGAATCACAACTCCGA
>JBDSJW010000304.1:0-6060 GCA_039917235.1 Kapaibacterium sp. (SeqCode)
GATGCCGAACGTGCCGCGGAACCAGAAATAATCGGGGGTCGCGTTCCCCGCCGTTCCGCCGTCCGCAATCCACGCCAGCCTCCCCTCGAAAACCCCGTAGAGCGAAAGCGTTGCGCTCGCCTTCAGAATCCCCTTGTTGAACTCCCGCCCCACCCCCAGGCTCAGCGCGATGCCGAACGCGACGATCGGGTTGTAGTCGTGATCGGTCGGCATGTCGGTCGATGTGCCGCTGCTCAGCTTCGCGATATAGAATCCGGCGCGGCCGATAAAGGGGAACACCTGGACGGTGATCGATCGCTCGCCGAGCGGCCAGCCGATGCTCAGCTTGAAATCGCCGTTGGTGTAGATCCAGATGGCGATCGAGGGGAGCGTGATGGAGAGGGAGCCCAGATCGATCTGCCGGTATGCGGTGGGGAGCGTGAAGTCGAGATAGTAGAGCCCGATATCATCGCTGATTTTTTTATAGACGATCTCGAAGCTCAGCCCCGCCAGCGGCGCCTTGTCGATGCCGATCCGCAGCCCGTACATGTTCGGATCGCTGAAGACCGCCTGAAGCGTAAAGAGCTTTGCGACGGCGAGATCGACGCCGATCAGCCAGCCGGCGTCGGGGTCGTAGAAGTTCAGCAGCCCGGTGATATCATCCCCTTCCACCGGCTTGAGATTATCGCGCATCGCCTTGATCGCCTCCGCCACCGTGGTGATGCCGGTCCCGGCCGGGACGGCAAAGCGCTGGCCGAACCCGAGGTAGTTGAGCTTGAAAACAGGATCATCCGGCACCGGGGTCGGGAAGGGATATTCCAGCACCCGCCGCTGGTCCAGGATTGTCACATCGGCGCCGAAATCGAAGCTGCCGCTCCCCTTCCCGCCGCCGCCGATATCGACCACAAAGCCGTTAAAGCTGATCCCCAGCACCGACGGGCCGATATCAACCGGCTTCTCCAGCAGCAGCCCCCCCTGCACCCGCGCAAGGCTTTCGCCGGGGAGGATCGTCAGGCTGGGGGTGAATGTGACGCCGCCGACCGCGTCCCAGATGGAATCCCACGGAGAAGAAAGCTCCGGCAGCGCATAGCCGAACCAGCCGATCACCTTCCCCAGAATCTCCTGCAGCGAAACCGGCGCCGTGGTGGTGAGCGTAAACGCGGTCCCCTTGCCGGAGATATCGACGTAGACCAGAATCTCGGTCCCCCCCGCCAGCGTCGCGGCCGCGATATCGGCCGCCGCGATATCGCCATCATCTCCCCCCGCAATCCCCAGCTCCGCGGCCGACATGCCGAGCGCCATACGGGCCTCAAACCTGACTGAGAGGCTCATGGTTATATCTCTCCTCGATGGATAAACGACCCCGCGGGGCCGATGGGTGCCAGTACCGGACAACGAAACCACGGGCGCCGCCGCATTAAAGAACGCGACGGCGCATCAGCCGCGACCGCCACGTTACGCCGAAGCGGATTTGTAGTTGATCACGATGCTTGCCGTATCCAGTTTGATGCTTCCCACAAGGGTCAGATCGAACGTGAAGGTAAGCCCAAGCACAAGGAGCCCCGCGGTGGTATCGATCTGGAATGTGTCGATCCGGCCCGCGGTCGTTCCAATCGGCTTGAGGAAACTGCTCGTCCAATCGATCGCGGGAAGACCCAACTTCTGGCCCAGATCGCTGTCGTGAATCGCCTGATAGCCATCCGCCACCGTTCCAAGCTCCACCGGCGCCGAAAGGGTGAATTTGAACGCCGGCAGCCCCGCATTTGTGAGCCCTAACTTTGTGATATCATCGGTGTTGACCGCGACAATCTTGTCACCGAACTTAAACGACGCGCCAAACCCGACAACGAGCGAACTCGGTGTGGCCGCGACATCCGCAATTGCGCCGGTCGACCTCAGGAGCGGCTTCGGCCCGCTGCTTTTAACGATGCTCTTCGTTGCTTTCGCCATGTGCTCTCTCCTTTCAAAGATGGGTTGTTGATGATATCGACCTGTACTGAAACAGTGTTAATGCTTACCTGCGAAACGATCTCCCACGGCCCCGTCACCGCATAGTCGCAGTGCGTTCCATCGGTCCGCGGCACGCCGACCGGGGCTGCGAAAAGGAGCGCGAACGGGCTCCCGTCGGGAAAGTCCGATGCTCTCGGGAGCCTGGTCCCGAACCGCGCGTTGAGCGTTGCCATCAGATCGTCCACGGTGGTTGCCGCGGGGCATCCGCTCTCGGCCGGCGATGGCGCCGCCACGGGAATGGCCTGTTTACGCATCACGCTCTTCTCCGCTGGTTGTTTGTAGTTGCTGCTTCATGCGCGTCCGTCACCCTTCCTGCGGCTGCACCGCCACATACCATGCAAGGTTATTGCGCGATGGATTATCTCTCCCGGCAAGGAAGAGAAGATCGACGATGTAGCCGGGGGGAAGGGTGAACGTAAAGACCTTCAGCGCCACGTTGTTGAACGCCAGCAGATAACGATCCCCCGCCACCTTCATCATGTTGCATGTGCCGAACGTGGTTTGCAGAATCCCCTGAAGAGTAAAGCCCTTGAAACCCGGCGTCAACTGCGGCAGGACGATCGCCACGCAGAGCGCATCATCATCCGGCACGGTTCCCCCCGCCCCCCAGCCGACCACCAGATGCGCGTCCAGACCGGCGTGGATCGATGAGAGCGAGCCAAGTGAGCCCAGCGGAAGCGTAAAGTCGAGCGCGTATGTCGGCGTCGTGGTCAGATACTCGCGCGGCCCGCCGTTCTCCTGGCCTCCGACAAGCTCCGGGATTCTGACGATCTGCCCGCCGAGGCTGGAAGCTGAAATCCCGTTCGGATCGGCACGGAAGCCGGTCAGCGTCAGGGGCATGGCCGCCGGAAGGCTCCCCGGTCGCGGGGCGATTCCGCTGGTGAACCGCAACGTTGACGACTGAAGCGTAATGGTCCGGTTCTCCGTCTCACCGGCCGTTGTCAGGAGAAAGGCCACATCGAGATTGAGGCCGGAGAAGGGGAGATCGACCGCATCGCCGTAGCCGAGAAGATCGAAGGCTGTTCCCGTCGGCGCGACAAGCGTATTGAACGCAACCCCTCCACCGAGCGAGAATGTGGAGCCGATCTGCTCTCCATCATCCCCGTCCACCACGCTGGTGGTGGCAAACGATGCGCTGGCGATCGTCACCCTGCTGATGGCGCGGAAGAACCCATCCCCCATATCGGTGGTGAAGATGTTATCGTCCGCGCCCTGGAAGGTGAAGATATTGGTGTCATCGTGCCGCTGCATCGTCCCGTTGATTCTGATCGTGTTTCCCCCGCCGCCGGCCCGCTGAACGGCCCTGCCGAAGAACTGATTCACCGTCAGATCAACCACGCAGTTATACCCCGTGATCACGGAGTTCTCGAACGCCACATCCAGCTCCGCCACGCTGTAATCGTACGGCGGCGGCGCATCGGCGGGGGCGTTTGCAACCGGTGGTGTGGCCGGAACGGCATCCCGGCCGAGCAGTGGAAGAGGATAGAGAATAAGGCCGGAGAGGGAGCTTTTCAGATTTCCCTCGGTGATCGGCGTGTCCCCCTGAATAATCTGATTCTGCGCAATGATGAGATGATGCCCACGCATCGGCGCGCTCATGCCGCCCAGCAGACCCTTCATCTCCCTGGGGAGCGCCACCGGGTTGATATCGCAATTGAGCGCCACGATTCCCCGCCACATGGGATCATCCATCATGGCGTTGAAGCTCGCCAGATGCGGATTTTTGGGATCGTTGTTGACGTAGCTCAGGATGGCTGCCTGGATTGCCGCCGGATCATCGTTAAAATCCCCCGGCTGGACCCATGAGCTGATATCGGCCAGCAGCTCGCGAGCCGAGATGCCGGTCACAAATTTGAAGATCAGGATGGCCGTCGGATTCTCCCCCTGCTTCGCCAGCGTAAGATCGAACGTGAAGCCATCCATGGAGATCGCCGCATCGAACATACCGACATTGTCCGACCGGGAGATCACCATAAAGAGATCGCTGTGGGACATCGCCTGCGCCAGCTTCGGCGACACGGTGGAACCGGGGACCGCCGGATCGCCGTGGAACGCAAGGATGCTGTTGCTGGCGGCATCGCGCGCAATCACCAACCGGCTCCACGATCGAAGGCCGAACTTCATATCCTCCCTGTTCAGCACGGCCAGAAGCCCCTGCGGCGTCAACGTGGTCAACTGTGATCCAGGATCACCGGTAAAACGCCCGGTCCTCTGGAGACGGGAACTGAAGAGCGGCCCCGATACGTTCCGCAGGACTGATCCCTGGCGGACGGTGGCAAGTATCTGGCTCTCGAACAGGGCAAACGCCGGGAGGTCCGCCGGGGCCGTCAGGCCGGCATACGGGACCATCGGAAACGCATGCTCGGGAGGGATTGCCTGCTGTGGCGGGGAGACAATCATCTGCATCGGCGCCATGATCTCGGGGTCCGCCAGGGGGATGCCATAGTTGACAGCCCTCCCCGACTGCGCGTAATATCCGAACGACCCCGGGTTCTGCACCTTATCCACGGCGACCCAGGAGGTGGTGGCTGTTCCATCCAGCAGGGCGGCTCCATGTGGGGTGCCGCTCAGGGGAAACGGAGGAGCAAATGCCGGCCTCCCCGGGATAAAGGTGAGGAATGCCAGGGATGAGAGATAAAGGAACTCCACCCCTGAAAGCCCTGTCATCACCGGCGCGCCGAACTGCCCCGATACGCCATCGTTGAACCCGATCGTAAAATTCCCAACCGGCGCCAGATAATATCCGGGAACCCCTCCCGCCGGCATCACGGCAAAGGCAAAGCCGGCGGTCCCTGGAGGAACCGGATCGGCGGGGGTGATGGCGGACGGGGTGAGCGCAAAGGGGACAAGGTTTACCGGAGCGCCGGTAACGGTTCGGAAAAATGTGGGGAAGGGCTTCGGGGAAGAGGAATCGCTCAGCACCGAGAAGAGGGTGCGATCGGGATCGGCTGGACGGTAGGGATCGAACCGGGCATCGAATTTCACCGCCATGTCGCCGCCGCTCTGCGGATCGCGAAGATCGAAGAGAGGATAGCGGAACTCCCTTGCCGCGCCCTCTCCGCTCCCGGCCGCGTAGTAGCGGAGATCACCGCCGAACTCCGCCAGCCCCGGACGGAGCAGAACCATCTGAAAGCGGAACGAGCAGACCGCGGCGCCGTACAGGGGAAGCCGCACGGGGTTTTCAAGGGGATGTTCGTTTCCTCCATCGGAGGCGCGCATGGTGATGCTTCGGGGCTCGGCCGCGAGTCCCATCGAGAACCCGGCGAGATTATCATCCAGCGTCACCCCCGTCCCCTCATCGATCGTCAGGGCTATAGTTCCCGCGCCCAATGGAAGCGCGCCGCGTGTGCGCCGGGTCTCATCGGGACCGGCCGCGCGATCGAGCGGAAGCGCCTGGAATGTGGGGGTAGCGGGCCGGTTATCGATCCAGAGGAAATAGTTATCGGCCGGCGGCAGCTTCAGCCCGCGCACCCATGCCGCCAACTGGTCGCCGTTGGTGACGGTGCTGGAGAGGATCAGATAATATCCACGGATATATGATGGCTGGTTCCAGGTCATCTCAATCGGCAGCATCGCCGGCATCCCCGCATCCCACGTCTCGGAGACAAAGCAGAGGAAGGGGATATCCCCCGCCTGGCTTGAATCGTGACCGGGGATTCCGGTATAAAAGCCGTTTCCCGATTCGAGATTGAAGATGATCCCCTCGCCGATGCCGTTCTGCTGTATCATCATCGCTCCGATGCGTTCGTATGTAAGGCATCCACGGCCAGGCGCCATTGACCGCCGATGCCGGAGAAACACTTCCGGCCGGAATGCCCGCGTGGCCCATGCATCGCCGGGAGGAACGAGGCAGTGGACCGGATCGGGATAAACTTACAATCAAATCGGCGCTGGAGAACACGTAATTACTACGTAGAAGGCGGAGCCGGAGAGGGAGTGCCGAAGCTCGCGAAAGGGCTACTTCAGCAGATCGATATGATTCTCCACCGCGCGCGCCAGGCCCCCCATCAGCTCCACGCGACCGAGCACGCAGACGGCGTAAGCGTAGTACATCTGCCAGGCACATCGCGC
>JBDSJW010000305.1:0-2840 GCA_039917235.1 Kapaibacterium sp. (SeqCode)
CATGTCGGGGGCGGTTTCAAACCGCCCCTAATGACATATACCGTATAAACCGCACTCACAAACGGGATGCGTAAAAAAAACATTCGGAGGCGGTTGTCATTGACGGTGTAAGGGGCGGTTTGAAACCACCCCCGACAAACTAGTGAATCATCGCGGTTTTTCCCCCGCTGTCGGTGTAACTTGCCGGGGAACACTATCAATCTTTCCAGAGCGAGAGCGATTTCGATCCATCGAGCGCTGGTCAAGGCTTTTCAACTCTCCCCGAGAGCCCCGATCCGCATCCCCCCGGACGGCACTATGGCATTGAGCGCACACGACATAACATTCAGCTACGGCCCCCGCTTTGCGCTCCGCGTCGATACAATGACCGCGGACGCCGGAGAGCTGGTGGGCATTATCGGCGCCAACGGCTCAGGGAAGACCACGCTGCTGAAGATCCTCTGCGGCCTGCGCCCGGCCGCCACCGGCACGATCCTCCTGGATGGGAAGCCGCTTGAAGGATATTCCGCCCTGGCACGGGCACGCCATCTCACCTACGTCCCACAATCGCACCGGCCGGCGTTCGAGTTCACGGTTGAGCAGACAGTGCTGCTTGGCCGCGTCCCCTATCGCGGGCTTTATGGCGGGTTTGAGCGGGAGGAGGATCTTGAGGCGGCGGAGCGGGCGATGGAACTGATGGAGCTGGAGCCGCTTCGCAACGAGCAGATTACCAGCCTCTCCGGCGGCGAGCTTCAGCGGGTGATGCTTGCACGGGCGCTGGCGCAGGATGCCGGAACGCTTCTGCTGGACGAACCCAATTCCCACCTCGATATCGCCCATCAACAGAGCGTCCTTGCCACGATCCGCGATCAGGTACGGAAACGCTCGATCTGCGCCATCGCATCGATCCACGATCTCAACCTGGCCTCGATGTTCTGCGACCGGATCATCGCAATGGCGGCCGGGAGCGTGGTGGGGCTGGGACGCCCGGTGGACGTGCTGACCGTGCCTATTCTGCGGCGGACATTTGGAACGGAGCTGGTGGTGGAGCCGGGAGCGTATGGCGATGCTCCGGCGATCCGCTATACCTACAGGATGGCGGAGGGGGCGAATGCCTGAGGAACCCACCGTAACGGCGCGGGAACTGGCGGAACGGCGGGAGCTTGCCGATGTCACCTCCTGGCTGGCGCCGTTTCTCTTTGCCGTGGCCGCCACGGGGGAGATCCTCTCGCTGATTCTGATGACGATCTATCGCTACCGGAATCAGACGCTGGAGCCGCACTTTTTCGACTTCGCCAAGACGGCCAATCTGCTCGGCCTTCTCTTCGAGTTCCCCTTCCTTCTTCTGTTCGTGGTGCTCCTCTTCAGCCGACGATTCCACTCGCTTTCGCTGGCGGCGGCGGCGGCCGCAACGTCGTGCATCGGGCTGGTGCTGCTGAGCGCGGCCCCCGCGCTGGTCTTTCCCGAGAAAAGCCTGCCATATATCGGAGCATACGCCGGATATGTCGGATTTCTCCTCTTCAAGGCGGTGGAGCTGGGGATATTCGTCTCAACTCTCCGATTCCCTTCCCGCACCTTTTGGCGCAAGGCGGTGGGAGTCGCTATTTTCGCTGCGTTGCTGACGGTGGGGACGTTCGTGGTGGTGATTGCGATGGTGCTGATAAGCCCGATCGGATCATCGATCATCGAGCAGCCGCGGCAGGAATACGATGCCGGGGTGATTCTTGGAGCGGCGGTCTGGAGCAACGACAGGCCAAGCCCGGTCCTCCGCGAGAGGATCAACAAGGGATACGATCTGCTGAAGAACGGCACGGTCCAGTTCCTGGTCCTTACCGGCGGCCACGCGCCGAACGAACTGCCGGAGGCCGAAGTCGGCCGGCGGGAACTGCTGAAGCTGGGGGCCGATCCGACCCGGATCGTCCTGGAGACCAGCACCAGCTCCACGCTGGAGCAGATCATCTTTATCCGCGATCAGCTTCAGAAGAAGCAGGGCTGGTCGTCGTTTATCATCGTCTCCGACCAGTTTCATCTGAAACGGGCGCTGGAGATCTGCCAGTTCAACGATATCGAGGCGGTTGGCGTGTCATCGGAATCCCCCCTTGGCCCGCAGAATCTGGCGCTCTATCATCTGCGCGAAAGTGTCGCGCTGGTCCTCTACTGGCTGTTTGGTGTATAACATCCCCCTGATCGTGATGCGGGGATAGTGAATCGCTGATTGTCGTTCTTTCTTTTTCAATATAGGCTTGTCTCTCCGGCTCCATTCCAGCCGGCGGGATGAGACGGGCATATGAGTTCTGAACATTCTTTCGATGATGAACTGGAGCGGCCGGTTCCCAATCGCCGGCTGGTACGGGAACGTGCCATGCAGGCCCTCTATGCCTACGAGATCGGGCATAATGTCGGAGGGGAATCGATCGATTTCCTGGCGGGGCGGCTGGTCTACCCCGAATTCCGAAATCACTCCGAGCTGCTCGACTTCGCCCAGAAGCTGATGCTCCGCGTCTTCAACCATGTGGATGAATGCGATACGATCATCAAGTCGCTGGCGGAGAACTGGGATTTTCAGCGGATCGCCCCGATCGACAAGGTCCTCCTCAGGATCGGCCTTACGGAGATGCTCTTCTTCCCGGAGATCCCGACGAAGGCATCGATCAACGAGGCCATCGAGATCGCCAAACGCTACTCGACCGACAAATCGGGGATGTTCCTGAACGGCGTGCTGGACGCGGCGCTCACAAAGATCAAGGCGGAGGGGAGGCTGAACAAAACGGGCCGCGGGCTGATCGAGGAGTGAAGATCCTCATCGTACCAGGTCGCGTTCCAGCAACAATCGGCGTCTCCCCACGGAGATCGTCATTTCC
>JBDSJW010000306.1:0-3864 GCA_039917235.1 Kapaibacterium sp. (SeqCode)
GGATCAAGGGGCCTGTTTCAGAGTCATAACACTAACAGAAAAGGAAAAAGAAGATGCCGCAGGCAAAGAATGGGGATTCGGTCAAGATCCACTATACAGGCAAACTGGACGATGGAACGATTTTCGATTCCTCTCTCGGTCGTGAGCCACTTGAGTTTAGAATCGGAACCGGACAGGTAATCCCGGGCTTCGAGGAGATGGTGGTTGGGATGCAGCCTGGCGAGAAAAAAGAGAAGACGATCGCGGTCGATCAGGCCTACGGCCCACGTGTCGATGAGATGGTTGTCAAGGTGGAGCGCTCACAGCTTCCTCCGGACCTTCAGCCGGAAGTGGGGCAGGAGCTGTACGTTCAGCAGCCGGACGGCCAGGCGCTTCCGGTGATGATTGTCGATGTTGATGATGCCTCGATCACGATCGACGCAAATCATCCGCTCGCCGGCGAGGATCTCACATTCGAGATCGAGCTTGTTTCGATCGACGCACCCCCGTCGCTCCTGATCACGCCGTAACTTCGTTTCCCTGGAGCGGGAGCCGCGCAAACGCGCGCTCCCGCTCCGGAATTCTCCCGCCGGAAGTTTTACACCGCATCAGATTCTTTTTCGCCATCGCTCCCGGAAATTCTACTCCTCAACCTCCCTCCATTGCGAAACAGGAGCGCGGATACCGTAAACCCTCTCTCCAGATATTCCTTCCGCAGCGCAACGGCTTTCTGCATATTTGAATATGCTTTGACAACTCCGAGAAGCCGATCCCAGTTGATTGAAGTGAAGATGCTGTATCCCGTGGTGCTTGCGGTAATCTCTGAGCATAGTATCTCCATCTCTTCAAAAGAATCGATATTTCCCAGTGTTGTCGTATAATTCGATTTTTCCTGATCGGGCTGGCCTTCAGCCATATGGGAAAAGCGAATTGTAGATATCTCATGCACATACCGTGTATTCAGGCGGACTGCCGGACCAAAATAAATATCCGATTCCCGGATATCGGAAAGACATCGCCGCACGATGGGCTGGTCCGCGTTGCTGCTCAGCAATATCTGCAACTGGTCCAGATCGGTTTGCAGACTCATATTGATTGTAATTCAAGGGAGTGTATGGCAAGGTCGTTTTTGCCGGTTCAACTATTGCTCGGCATTTTGTTGATATATCTTCCAGCCAGATCTCAGGATTCCACCCGACATAGGAGAGTGTTTAGCCTAAATGGGTCAGTAGGTCAGCTTGAGGCGCAACTGGGAGCAATGAATGGTGGGATGTATGGATTTGAAGAAGATATTGTAGGAAGAGGTTGGCTGAGGACATACCCTTTCGGTATTTTTCAATATGTAGGCGTCGGTGCTCAGATTGGCTATCGCTTTATGGATAGCAGGTTTGGCCTGCTGCTGAGCTATGCATGGAGCCAGCATTTTGATTTTCTGGATGAGGATACGGTCTTCCTGACCTGCGAAACATTTACACTGGGAGGGGATTACTGCATTGGAGATCAGCGCGACCATTGGAATTTATTTCTGAAAGCCGGGGGGAATATTAGTGTGTTCAATGGCAGGACCAGGTCTCAATTGGTTTCGGATATGTCCTATCGTGTCATGAATCCCGCTGTTCGTGGCGGATTTGAGACAGAAATAGGGGGGAGATATAACTTCATAGGAATTCCCCTTGCAATCGAAATAGGGTTCAATTATACAAATGCAAATATCGTGGGGAGCAATTTTAAACGGAGATCGATAGGGCTGATCGGGAGCGAGTTGAATGATGGAGCGAACCCTGATGATCCGAGTGATGAAAAACGAGTGATTGCAACCCTGGTTTTTAAATCCGGTATTCGCATCTGGATCTGGTAAAATTTCAATGATCGCCCGCTGAATTATCCCGCCATCACCCCAACTACAGCACCTCCGCAAGTTCACCCACCACCGCGTCTCCGTAGTTCTCATCCTTGATTGAGATTTCTCCCCAGCCATCGATCAGATTCAGGTTGAGGTAGAATTCCGCGTCGCCATCGGCAACGAATACTTTGGTTGCAATCCAGTTTCCCTCGGGTTCGCTGGCGAGATGTCCGCCGTTTGAATCGTTTGCGCGGCTCATTCCCGTTCCCAGTACCACCATCGGCAGCGTCAGGCTGTCCAGTCGCTTTTTTGGTTTCGGCGGTGCGTTTGCCTTGAGCGCTTTGGCGATATCGCCGAGAAGGATGGAGGGATCGGAATTGCTGACGCGGTAGAGCGTTCCCCGCGCCGATGAAAATCGGCCGGAATTATCGTGATGGCGCGGCAGTTTCAGATCAAGCTGGAATCGCGCGGTTTTTCCCTCCGCCTCGTACACTCCCAGCCAGCTCCGCATGCCGATGGTATCGGGCACATCGGTGATCTCCTTCAACCGGAAATAGACCGAGCCTTTTCCGCGCGGGAAATTTATCGCCTGGCCTGATGTATCCCTGGCGACCGGATTTTTTTTTCCTCCACGAGTTGCCGATGGTAAATCCTTCCGGTCGTTTATTTCGCAGCCGGTGATTGCAAGGGAAAGGAGGAGAATTCCCGTGGAGAATATTGCGTGCAGTTTCATCGATTCGATGCGTGCTGATTATTGAGTGTGAAGCAGTTCATCATCCGGCGATCGGCGCCGAGAGCGCATCCGCAAGTTCGCCGATTCTCGTTCCATATTCTATGCGCGTTACCCATTCCTCCGGCCATGCCGCCATGCCATGCCGCGCACCGGCGAACGCGCCACAGAGTGAAGCTATTGAATCGGAATCGCCGCGGGTGACGGCGGCGCGGCGGAGCGCCTGAACGGGATCATCGGGAAAGAGGAGAAATGCATGAAGTCCGGTTGAAAGCGCCTCCTCGGCAATCCATCCATCGCCGGTCGCGATGCACGGGTCGGCATTGCGATCTGGCGTGGCGAGCGCGGATTTCAGTCGCCCGAGCACGCCGAGGCATTCATCCCATCCTCGGCTGATGAACTCCGCCGGGGTCCTCATGCCGGGACGTTGCCAGAGCGTTCCCAGCCAGGCCGCGTGATAGATCTCCCGTTGCGATCTGGCATAATCGATAAGCCGATCGGGGAGCGTAGCGGGGTCGGCGCCGTTTATCAGATCGGTGATGGCGCGCGCCGTAAGATCCGAAGCGGCCAGCCCGGTTGGATGTCCGTGGGTCAGCGCCGCCTGAAACTGCGCAATCGCGGCTCGCGTTTCATCATCGATCCCATGCGGGCCGGAGGGGAGAATGGCGACCGGGGGAACGCGCATATTTGCTCCGCAGCCTTTTGATCCGGGGACCGTGGCTTTCAGCCAGGGATATCCCTGCAACAGCAGTTCGCACGCATGGAGGCAGGTCATTCCCGGCGCGCGGTTGTTATCGGGGGAATCGAGCCATTCAACAAATCGGGCGCGAAGCGGTGGCTCCAGCGTTTCGGCGGAAAATTTTCCAGCGGGCGCGGCATCGAGCAATGCCTCCGCCACGGCGATTGCCATCTGCGTGTCATCGGTGACGCGAGCGGGTGTTCCGGTGGGGCATTCGGGGCCGTTCGGGGGCCAGCGGCGGAGAATCTCCTCCACGCGCATGAATTCGGTTGGGGCACCGAGCGCATCACCGAGGGCAACTCCGTACATGGCGCCGCGCGCGCGATCGTTCATGGCTTCCGGATGGGGCATTTCGGATCATTATTCGTGGAGAGCATCATTGCGGGCGTTTCCCGGCTACAGCTCAATCATCTTTATCGCGCGTGCATATTCCTCTTCGCTGATTCCGCGCCGGAACAATAGCGAGGTCAGCCGGGCCATTTCCCTGGCTGCGATCAGTTGGTGCTCGTTCAATTCGATTCCGGCGGAGCACTTCTGGCAGAGGAGATAATATTTTTTCGAATAGGGGAAGAT
>JBDSJW010000307.1:0-5353 GCA_039917235.1 Kapaibacterium sp. (SeqCode)
CAGCAGCAGCGCGTCTGCATCGCCAGGGCAATCGCGGTCAACCCGGAAATCCTCCTGATGGATGAGCCCTGCTCGGCGCTCGACCCGATCTCCACGATGAAGATCGAGGAGCTGATCTGCGAGCTGAAGGCGAACTACACCATCGTCATCGTTACCCACAACATGCAGCAGGCGGCGCGCGTAAGCGATTACACGGCCTTCTTCTACATCGGCGAGCTGGTGGAGTTCGGGCAGACGAAGAACATCTTCACCAAGCCGGTGAAGACGCAGACGGAGGACTATATTACCGGTCGGTTTGGATGATGTCGCGTTGATGCGTAATCACGCATAGTCACGTTGATGCGTAGTCGCGCATCATCACGTTGATGCGCAGTCGCACATCATCACGTTGATGCGCATCATCACGTTGTCACGTCGGGGCGGGTTTAAAACCCGCCCGGACCCCGGACAAGACATGACGAACTAAACGTGACCGACGTAACTGACAAAACGCAATCGACATGACTGACAAAACGTGACCGACAATTACTGAATACTTCTATCACTCATGAACAAAATATTCGAAGCAGAGCTGGACAAGCTCCGGACGCGGATCATCAAGATGGGGAGCCTGGTCGATGAACAGGTGGAATATGCGTTCCGCGCGCTGAACGAGTGGAATGTGGCGATGGCGCATCTGGTGATGGACCGCGATGGGAAGGTGGACAAGCTGGACCAGAAGATCGAGAAGCAGTGCCAGCGGATTTTCGCGCTTCAGCAGCCGGTGGCCCGCGATCTGCGGCTGATCATGGCCGCGCTGAAGATCAACAACGATCTGGAACGGATGGGCGATCTGGCCTTCAACGTGGCCCGCTCCGTGGAGCCGCTTCTCGCCAGCCGCCGCTTTATCGAGTCGCTTGAGCTGACGCAGATCACCGATGCCGTCCATACGATGGTCCGCCACACGATCGACAGTTTCGTCAACAACGATCCCGAGCTTGCGATCACGATCATGAAGAGCGATATCCGCGTCGATCAGTACGAGCAGCGGATCGGCAAGCAGATCGTGGATATGATGAAGCGGGAGCCGGAGTTTATCGATGCGGGGGTAAGCCTGATCATCCAGCTCAGGAATATCGAGCGCCTGGCCGACCACGCCACCAATATCGCCGAGGATGTGATCTTCTTCACCGAGGCGCGCGTGATCCGCAACAGGTTTGATACCGAGGCGTTCGAGGAACTTCAGCGTGAACTGCACGGCGATTCCAGCTCCGACGAGCCGGATAACGACGAGGGGTAAACCCGCGACGCATGGAATCCGGTGGCGCCATGTTCAAAGGCACACCGGAAGCCCGCTCCATTCCCCCACATTTGCGCGGACGGAGAGTCCCCGCCCGCGGCGTCCGCCATCAGAAGGGGAATGCACAACTGAGTGGACAGGGTTTATTCACCGGCGTGCCGGTTCGGGATCCTACGCCTTATCCACTTGAACGCTTCCGTTCAGCGCCGCCACGATCCGCTCGTGTACCTCATCCACATCCCCCACCCCGTTGATCTCCGTCACATGATCGATCGCCCGGAAGTAGTTGAGCACCGGGGATGTTTCGGCGTCGTACACCGCGAACCGCGTGCGGATCACATCCTCGGTATCATCCACCCGCCCGCGCTTCAGCATCCGCTCCACCAGCTCATCCAGCGGCGCCGTCAGGTAGATCACCTTTCCAACCGACGTCCCCTTGGCCGCCAGCGCTGCCGCCAGCGCCTCCGCCTGGCCGATATTCCGGGGATAGCCATCAAGGATAAAGCCGTTGGCGCAGGCCGGCTCATTCAGCGCATCCAGCGCGATCCGGGTGGTCAGATCGTCCGGCACCAGAAGGCCATCGTCCATATATCGTTTTGCTTCCAGCCCCAGAGGCTTGCCCGCGACCACCGCCGAGCGGAAGATCGCCCCGGTCGAAATATGAGGAACGCCGAGCCGCTCCGCGAGGATCGCCGCCTGCGTCCCCTTGCCAACGCCCGGCGCACCGAAGAGAATAATGTTCATAGGTAATTGGATTGTAGTATCGAGGATGGCGGGAATGCCATGCCGTGCGCGGCCCCTGCCCGCTTCCGGCGGGTAAGATATTCAAAATTGGGTGGATCGCCAGCGATGGGCCGCCGCGGATTGCCCAGAACGTAACATCGTCCCCGCATCGATTCCCCCTCTCATCTTCTCCTCATACCGGAACCGTAGCTTTGTATAGTTGTTCGCCTGAGCAGTAGATAAGGGGTCCAGCCTTTATCGGCCGATGTAGCAAAACGATGTGTCCAGCATCGATCGGTAGTTCAGGGAACAGTACGATGTGCAACGGTAGGTCCGAGAGTTGTTTGCCTGAGCAGTAGAGAATTCGCCTGAGCAATAGATAAGGGGTCCAGCCTTTATCGGCCGATGTAGTAAAACGATGTGTCCAGCATCGATCGGTGGTTCAGGGAACAGTATGATGTGATGCCACACGTGCGCCTTTCATCAAGGTATGCGTGTGGCATCGCTGCGTCAGGTCCGTTCGGACGGGCGATCCCATCAACCACAATAACCATCCATCACCGAAATCATCATCGCGGCACGCATCCCGCACCGCAATGGAGGGCATCTCCGGGTTCCAACTTCGGGCCGGACCGGAATGGCGCAGCTTCTCCCCTTCGCCGTTTCCCGCTTTCGTCCTATCTTCGGGCTCAATGAAGAAAGTTCTTATCGTAGCCTATTACTTCCCCCCCTCCGGCGGGCCCGGCGTGCAGCGGGTGCTGAAGTATGTTCAATATCTCCGCGACTTCGGGTGGGAGCCGGTTGTGCTTACCGTGAAGGATGGGAATTTCCCCGCGCGCGATGAATCGCTCCTGGCGAAAATCCCATCGGACGTGAAGGTGATCCGCACCGATATCTTTGAACCGTATGATCTCTACCGGAAGCTGACCGGCAAGCAGAAAAGCGCGGCCATCGATGTCAACACGATGCACAAGGAAGGGGCAAAGCTCCCGGTTTCGGAGCGGGTGGCGGAGTTTATCCGCGCCACGATCTTCATTCCCGACGCGCGCATCGGCTGGTATGGCTCCGGCATCAGGGCGGGGATGCGGGCGATTGCCGAGGAGAAGATCGACGCCATCTACAGCTCATCCCCGCCGTACACATGCGCGCTGATTGCCCGCGGCCTGAAACGGAAGTCCGGCCTCCCCTGGATTGCGGGGTTTCGCGATCCCTGGACCGGGTTTATCACCACCCCGAAACGGTGGGCGGTGCCGGCCAAAATCGATAGAACGCTGGAACATGCGGTCTTCAAGGAGGCGGACGCGGTGGAGGTTGCGTGGCTGGGCATTACCAAGGACGCCCTGAAGAAATACCCCTCCCTTGACCCCGCGAAGTTCCATCATCTGCCGAATGGCTTCGACAGCAGCGATTTCCCCCCCGTGGACCAGGCCAGCCGCACCGACGACCGGTTTACCGTAACCTACACCGGCTCCATGTACGGTCGCCGCAATCCCGATGCGTTCCTGAAGGCGGTGGAGCGGCTGGCGATGCGCGGCGATATCGACCCGGCGAAGATCAGGCTCCGCTTTATTGGCCGGTTCGGCGATGAGGTGAAGGCGATGTTCGATGCCAGCGCGCTGGCGAAATCGATCGAGGTGGTGGGCTATATGCCGCAGCAGGAGAGCATCCGCCAGCTTCTGCTTGCCGACGCGCTGCTGCTGATTGTTGATGAGTGCGACGAGAGCGATGAGGTGGTCCCCGGCAAGGTGTACGAGTATCTCGGCTCCGGCCACCCGGTGATCACCGTGGCGCCGGAGAAGGGGGCGATTGCCGATCTGATCGCCGAAACGCGCGGCGGGGTGATAGCCCATCAATCCAATATCGCCGGGATCGCGGCTGGGTTCCTGAAGCTCTATCGCGATCATTACGAGGGGACGCGGTCGGTGATGCCGGACCGCGACGCAATCGACCGCTATGAGCGGCGGAACACGGCGCGGCAGCTTGCCGGGCTGCTCGATGATTTCACGAAAAAGCCCTGACCGATCGATCACCGATGGGAACATCTCTCATCGGCCGATTGTATCCCGATCATCAACCGTATGGAGGAGCCATGATACGATTTGCTCTGACTGTCCCCGTTGTTGCCCTTATGATCGCCCTCTCCTGCGCGGCACAGGAACGATCCGAAAAACCGGTGATTCCGTTCGGCATGTGCGCCGGCCTGCACTCCGGCTCCGCCTTCTTTATGGAGATGGGACTTGGAATCGCGCACCGCATCTCGTTCGGCCCCTGCGGCGGCGGCGACGTCGGATTCAATGGTTATACGGTTTCCGCGCTCTTCTCCCCCGGCAGTCATCCGCAGGCGGGCGTCCAGGGGACGGTGTGGTTTGATGCTCCGCTTCTGGCTGCCGGCATGAACCTGGCCTACTACACGGACTTCAATCAGGGGACGCTCCGGCTGAAGCCCGAGCTAGGCGTTGGTCTGCTGGTGGCAAGGCTGGTCTACAGCCTCAGCATTCCGATCACAAACGGCGGATACTCCGGCATCGGAATGCACCAGCTGTCGCTCAGGGCCTATATTCCCATACGCGATCGGTAATAAATGAACGCCCCCACCCTTCAGCGATGAAGACGATCCGTCATTTGTCATACAGTCGCGGCACTATACCAACCGCGACCGGCAACGCACTTTATTCAGTCAATCAGGAGCATCACGCATGGACGAACGGTATACGAAGGACACATATCTCATCCGCAAGAAGATGCTTAAGCTCTTCGGTGGAGTATTCCACGTCTTCGGACCTGATGGCGAGGCTGGAGCCCCGATCTTCTATTCGAAGATGAAGGCGTTCAAGCTGAAGGAAGATATCAGGCTGTTTACCGGCGAGGACATGGGGACGGAGCTTCTGCTGATGACCGCGCGCAAGGCGCTCGATTTCTCCGGCACCTACGATGTCACCGATTCGCAGACCGGCGAGAAAGTGGGGGCGCTGAAACGGAAGGGGGCAAAATCGATCCTCCGCGATGAGTGGCTGATTCTCGACACACAGGACCGGGAGATCGGGACGATCATGGAGGATAGCATGCTGATGGCGCTTCTCCGCCGGTTTGCCACCAGCCTGATCCCGCAGACCTATAACGGCACCGTCAACGGGCAGCCGGTGCTGACCTTCAAACAGAATTTCAACCCGTTTGTCACCAAGCTGAACCTGGACTTCTCCATGGATACCGGCGGCGCTCTGGACCGGCGGCTTGGCATCGCGGCGGCGATTCTCCTCTGCGCCATCGAAGGGAAGCAGCAGTCGTACTAAGTTCGAAGATCGTTGGACCCGGCGGCCCGGAAGTGATATTTCGGGCCGCATGCGGGAACAC
>JBDSJW010000308.1:0-3607 GCA_039917235.1 Kapaibacterium sp. (SeqCode)
GAGCGGAAACGCTTCAGCGCATTCTCGACGGGAAAATCATCGCGGTGATCCGGTTCGATTCGGCCGATCAGGCGGCCGGGATTATTGATATCATCGTTTCGGCCGGCATCGCCGCCGTGGAGATCACCCTGACCACCGATGGCGCGATCGGCCTGATTGAACGCCTGGCCGGGCGGGATGATCTTCTGATTGGCGCGGGGACCGTTCTCAAGAAATCACGCGCCAAAGCGGTGTTCGACGCGGGCGCGCTCTTCTACGCCAGCCCCGTCTTCGATCCCCGGCTTGTCGCCACGGCGCATCAGGCGGGATGCGTGGCGATGCCGGGAGCGCTCACCCCCACCGAGGTGATGGCGGCATGGCGCGGCGGCGCCGATATCGTCAAGCTCTTTCCGATGCCCGCCGAGGGAGCGCGCTATCTCTCCGCGATTCGTGCCCCCCTCCCCGATATCCCGATCGCCCCATCCGGCGGCGTCTCCCTGGAGACCGCCGAAGCCCTCCTCCGCGCCGGCGCGGCCGCCCTCAACGTGGGCACATGGCTGACGCACGAGCGGGACGGGACTGTCAGCGACGAGAAGATCATCAGGGACCGGGCGGAATCCCTGGCGGCGCTGGTAGGGAGAGTAGCCGGGGAGATCGCCGTGACGGAATCGTAGGCCGTTCATCGAGAAGCCTGTTGAATTACTACAGATGCCCGGACTATTCATGGAAAAGCCCGGCCGTGCATTCACGGACGGGCTTTTCACATTCAATCGCGCGGCAGCGGGAATCAGTCTTTCAGATTCGGCTGCGGCGTCATACGGAGATAGGGACGCACCACGTTGAACCCTTTCGGGAACTTGGCGGCCAGCTCCTCAGGGTCCTGAATCCCCGGAAGGATCACGCAGTCATCGCCGTTCTTCCAGTTGGCCGGCGTGGCAACGCTGTGATGCTCGGTAAGCTGGAGCGAGTCGATCACCCGAAGCAGCTCATCGAAATTCCGGCCGGTCGATGCCGGATACGTGAGCGTCAGACGGAGCTTCTTCTTCGGGTCGATGATAAAGACCGAGCGGACGGTGGCGGTGGCGCTTGCCTCCGGGTGGATCATATCGTACAGCCCCGAGACCGAGCGATCGGCATCGGCGAGAATCGGGTAGTTGAGCTTTACCCCCTGCGTCTCCTCGATATCGCCGATCCAGCGGTTGTGGGAGTCCACGTTATCCACGCTGAGGGCGATCGGCTTCACGTTCCGCTTGTCGAACTCCGGTTTCAGGCGCGCAACGGTGCCAAGCTCGGTGGTGCAAACCGGCGTAAAGTCCGCCGGATGTGAGAAGAGAATCGCCCAGCTATCCCCCGCCCAGTCGTGGAAATTGATCTCTCCCTCGGTTGACTGCTGCGTAAAGTTGGGAACGGTATCCCCGAGTCGAATTGCCATCGCTGATCCTCCTGAATTGTATTGAACGAAATTGATTGAGAGCGCTGTCGCCAGTATCTTCCTGTTCCGCATTGGGGGTCGGGCAAAGTAGCGCGGAGCGCCCCGTTCCCCAAGAAAAAAGATAATTCAACCGCATGTACGATACAGGCTCACCGCGCTCCTCCTCCTCCCCGTGCCCCTCCTCTCCCACGGATCAGCGCCGAGCTGATGGAGTAACGCAATGGGAAACGATGGCCCGGGTCCGATAAACAATTCAGCAACGGAGCCCGATTGCATCATGGCAAACAGAACCAGACGGCTTGCGGAGAATGTGGCGGGGGATTTCTTTGTCGATGATTCCTGTATCGACTGCGATGCCTGCCGGCAGATAGCGCCGGAGACCTTCCGCGATCACGGCGATCAATCCAGCGTCCACCATCAGCCGGAGACGAACCAGGAGGAGCTGCGCGCGCTGATGGCGCTGGTCGCCTGCCCCACCGGATCGATCGGAACCACAAAGGCTCACGACGCCCGCGCCGGCATCGCCGCCTTTCCCACGCGGATCACCGACAACATCTACTTCTGCGGCTTTACCGCCGAATCGAGCTTCGGCGCCTGGAGCTACCTGATCGTCCGCCCCGAATCCGACGGCGGCAACATCCTCGTCGATTCCCCCCGCTACGCCCGCCCCCTCGCCGATCGCATCGCCGCGCTTGGCGGTGTGCGCACCTTCTTCCTCTCCCACCGCGACGATATCGCGGATCACGACCGCTACGCCGCGCTCTTCGGCGCCGAGCGGATCATGCACGCCGCCGACGGCGCCGAACGGCTCGGCATCGAGCGGGTGGTGGAGGGGACGGAAGCGTTCCGCGTTGACGACGACATCACCATCATCCCCGTTCCGGGGCACACGCGCGGCCAGATGGTCCTCCTCTATCGCGACACCTATCTCTTTACCGGCGATCATCTTGCCTGGTCCCCTGTACGGAACACGCTCACCGCCTTTCGGAGCGCCTGCTGGTACTCCTGGGCCGAGCAGATCATCTCGATGGAGAAGCTCCTGGACTACAACTTCTCCTGGGTTCTCCCCGGCCACGGCCGCATCGGCAGCGACACGGCCGCGCGGATGCACGAGCATCTGGAAGGGTGCATTGCGTGGATGAAGGAGCGATAGGGCGCGGGCGGTGCAGAAAGAAATCCGCCGATATGGCCGTGCGATTTTCCCTCCGGTCACAAGGGCATATCATCCGAAATTGATCATGGCCGAATCGATTAAATGAGGGAACTTGTGGCGATATCGACCAGATCGGTGTACGATACCAGCGACTCCCCTCATCCCTGGCATCATCGGCGATTCCAGAATCATCAGTGAATGGAGGGAAAATCATGATCTCATCGTCCACGACAACAATCCCACGCATGGGCTTCCGCTTATGAAGGCCCCCGCTCCGGGCAAATCCGCCCCCGCCACGCGCCGCGCCGGCGGATGGATTCTGGCGGCCACCATCCTGGGATCGAGCCTCGCGTTTATCGACGGAACGGTTGTCAATGTGGCGCTGCCGGCGTTGCAGGCGGGGCTGGGGGCCTCGGTTTCGCAGGTGCAGTGGGTGGTGGAGGCGTACGCGCTCTTCCTTGGCGCGCTGGTGCTGGTCGGCGGATCGCTTGGCGATATCTACGGACGGCGGCGAATATTTGCGCTGGGGATCATCCTCTTTACCGCGGCATCGGTCTGGTGCGGGCTCTCTCCGAACATCATGCAGTTGATCATTGCCCGCGGCATTCAGGGGATCGGCAGCGCGCTGCTGGTGCCGGGGAGCCTTGCCATCATCACCGCGTCGTTCGATGAGCGGGAACGGGGGAAGGCTATCGGCACATGGTCGGGGTTTACCGCCATCACGGCGGCGATCGGCCCGCTTCTCGGCGGCTGGCTTATCGAGCATGCCTCCTGGCACTGGATCTTCTTCATCAATGTTCCGCTGGCCGTGGTGGTCCTCCTGATCACCTTCTGGCGCGTCCCGGAAAGTCACGATGGGGAGACGTCGGGAAGGCTGGACTGGACCGGCGCGGCGCTGGTGACGGTAAGCCTGGCGGGGCTGGTCTACGGGCTTGTGGAATCATCAAATCTTGGGTTCGGCAACCCGAGGGTGATTGTGGCGCTTGTGGTTGGCGCCGTCACGCTGCCGGCGTTTCTCTATGTGGAGTCCCACACCGCCGCGC
>JBDSJW010000309.1:0-5451 GCA_039917235.1 Kapaibacterium sp. (SeqCode)
TCCGGCCTTCGCCCCGAATTACGCGCGGATATTCGCGCATACTCAATCCGATAGCATGCTGACGCTTCCACTGTTCGATCATATGCGGCGGGCAAATTCCATCCTGCTGGTCGGGGCCGGCGGCGGATTCGATATCGTCGCCGGGCTTCCCCTTTATTTCGCGTTGCAGAACGCCGGCAAACAGGTCCATCTCGCCAACCTTTCATTCTCCGATCTCGCCTCCTCATCGGCGCGATGGCCCGCTCCGGGCGTTGCGGAGGTAACGGCCGCCACGTCCGGCGACGAGCGCTATTTTCCCGAGCTGCATCTTGCGCGATGGCTCCATCTTCAGGGGGAACCGGCGCCGGTGTATGCGCTGGAGAAAGGGGGAGCGCTTCCGCTCCGCGATGCCTACGATTATCTCGCCCGGTCGCTCGATATCGATCTGATCGTGCTTGTCGATGGCGGGACCGACAGCCTGATGCGCGGGGATGAGCCGGGGCTTGGCACCCCGGTGGAGGATATGGCAAGCATCGCCGCCGCCGATCTGCTGGACGGGCCGGAAACGCTGCTGATCTGCCTCGGCTTCGGCGTGGACAGGTTTCATGGCGTGCGGCACGCGTATGTGCTGGAGGGGATCGCGGAGCTGATTCGCGCGGATGGGTTTCTGGGAGCGTGGACGCTGACGAAAGAGATGCCGGAGGTTGGGCGATATCGCGACGCGGTGGAATATCTCAACAGGAGCATGTCCGGCTATCCAGGCATCGTATCGGCATCGATCCTTGCCGCGATTGCCGGAGAATTTGGCGATCACCATGCAACCACCCGAACCCACGGCACCGAACAGTTCATCAACAGCCTGATGTCCCTCTACTGGTGCTTCCGTCTCCCGGCGGTTGCCCGACGAATTCTCTTTATCGATGAACTTCGCAGAACAACGACAGCAACGGATGTGGAACGGGTTATCGAAATATTTCGCGAGGGGAACCCGCCACGACCTGATAGAATTATTCCGCTCTGAAATTATCCCCTGAAACGCCCGGTGAAATATTTCCGACGTTCGCTCCACCGCATAAAAAAAACGGGAATTCGATTACATCGAATTCCCGGTAAGGTCGATCAATGATGGACACCACCGGTATCAACTTGCCTCACGACCGCTCAGAGGCCTTCTACATGCACCACTTCTGCTCTGTGGCACCTTCGTGCATTCACCATGATCGTCAGTCTGGACAACAGACGAGCCGTGAATAAAATATCAGCACGTATCCGGCGAGTAGCATCATCAATTCATCGTGTCGTGGACCCGACTCGAAGCCCAATGGACCCTGGCTTCGGCAAAACGTTGAATCGATCATCCTTTCCTCTGAAAATATTTCGCGAGCGCAAACCGATTTCCATCAAATAGCGGTAACCCGAAGGCAAAGGTAGGGATCGAACATGAGCGGAGGATGAGACCGATTACAGGCCATCAACAAATCCACAAACAAGTTCCAACCCCTCCGGCCACTCCCCATGCCCGGAGGCAGTGTTGATATGTCCCGCCTCCCCGATGGAAACCATCCGGCTTCCCCAGCCACGCGCCAGCTCCTCCGCCGTTGCCGGCGATATCCACGGATCATCATTGCTCGCGATAACGAGGCTCGGAAACGGCAACCGCACGGGAGCCATCGGCGAGAAGCCCTTGATTTCAGCGGGCGCGCCGGGATCATCAGCATCGCATGGCGCAACCAGCACGGCTCCGGCCACGCGCGATGTATCGTAACGTCCCGCCCAGCGCGCCACTGTCAGGCAGCCCAGGCTGTGAGCCACAAGCACCACCGCTCCGTTCCTCCGCGCCACGCATCTGTCGAGCGTTTTCATCCATTCCTCCGGCTCGGGATTATCCCAGTCGCGCTGCTCCACGCACCCCCACCACAGGTTTGCGTTCCGCCAGAGAGTCTGCCAGTGACCTGCCCCCGAGCCGGTGAGCCCCGGCACCATCAGAAGATCCATCATAACAGACTGTTGAATTACTTCCGATGTTCAGACTGTTGAACAACGTCATCCGCTGCGTTGGCCTTCATCATTCGCTCACTGCGGCGTCCCAAAGGACGCCTCATTCGCTCAGATTCGGCCGCCTTGCGGCTGATCGTTGTTGAACAGTCTGCTAATGTTCCGTGAATAATTACATTGAATAAGCAATAAGATACCAACAGCATATCATTGAAACATTCCGCGATAAAAAACGCTCCGGCATATTTTTCTCATCATGCAGAATAACCGCCCGCCCGATGGAATATCGATTATAACCCTCCCGCCGGAGCGGTGGCGCGAATTTCGCGCGCTCAGGCTTCAGGCGCTGAAGGAGGAGCCACAGGCATTTGGAAGCTCATACGAGCGCAATATCACCCAGCCGGATCAGCACTGGATTGACCGGCTGAAGAGCGTGGAGGAGAGGATCTGGGAGGCTCTTTTCGCCGAGGATAATGGCGAACTTGTTGGGCTGATGGGAGCGCATTTCCCCCAGGAAACGCCCGATACCGCGGTTATCGTGATGGTATTTGTACGGCGGGAGAAGCGGGGGCTGGGGATTGCCGAGATGCTGCTTGAATCGCTTTTGCAACGGTTGCGCGGCAGACCGGGAATAGAACGGGCGGCGCTGACAGTGAACATGGCACAGAAAACCGCCGTCGCGCTTTATACGCGGTTCGGGTTCAGGACGATGAGAATCGAAGCGGGCATGATGGGGGATGGAAATATTCACGACGAATATGTGATGGAAAAATATCTGCGAAATGACATCCCCTAAATCGTGATAATTATTCGCGATGTTGCTTCGGATATTTTGGAAGGATTAACGCGATTCATGGCGATATCCTCGCGCGGCGCGGGCTTTCCCCGCTTCCATCGATGCTCGGCATTCCCACGTGGGAGTTCGATGATTGCCGGGAGCGGCTTCGATCGGCGTTCGGGCGTACCGATCTTCTGGATGATCTGGACCCTCAGGGGGAGCGGGAGCTTTGCACGCTGGCGGAGCGGGAGAACGGCATCCCGGCGGTGTTCGTTATCGGTTATCCGCTGGAGAGCAGGCCGTTCTATACCCGGCCACGCGGCGCCGGTGGAGCGGCGGCAAGCTTCGATCTTCTCTTTCGCGGGCTGGAGATCACCACCGGCGGCGAACGGCTCCACGGTCGCGAGAGCCTTGAGCGATCATTGGTTGGGCGGGGGCTTGCGCCGGAGGCATTTGAAACTCACTTGAGGATGTTCGATCTGGGGATGCCGCCTCACGGTGGCCTGGCAATCGGGCTGGAGCGGCTGACAATGCAGATTCTGGGGCTGGCAAATATCCGCGAGGCGACGATGCATCCACGGGACCGGAACCGGCTGACGCCGTAGGGGGCGATATGAAGAACATCGGAGTATCATTATCTCTCCGAGCATGAGTTCGCTGAACAATTTCCGAGAGATATGATATTCCGGTGAACTCACGAAAGCAGGATTCAGCGCACTGATTTTTCCGTCGAAATTATCTGGCCTGAACTTTGACAAGGTTTCCCGCATACCCGCACGGGTATCAATGATGAAATTTCCATGTTGCTATTGATAAGGGGGATACTGTCATGCTTTCAATTATTGGTTGGATTGTGCTTGGGCTGATCGCCGGAGCAATCGCAAAGGCCGTAATGCCTGGAAAGGATCCGGGCGGGATGTTCGTGACAATCATCATCGGCATTGTCGGGTCGCTGATCGGTGGGTTTCTGGGGCGGATGCTTCTTGGATACCGCAGCGCCACTACGGACGGAGGAGCTTCGCAGCCCGGGTTTTTCATGTCGCTTGTGCTGGCGGTGGTGGGGGCTGTTATCCTGCTCGCCATTTACCGGATGATCAAGGGGCGAAGCCTGGCGGCGCATTCATAGCGCAGACGCTGATAGATCACTGTGCCGGGGGACGTTGTAAGGGGACGTTTTAAACGTCCCCCGACAGCATCCCACGCCGGCAGGAATTTTCAAGTCTGAGGCCGATCTCATAACTTTCCCACTGCTCCGTCTCCCTCTTCTCTCGACGCCGAACGTGATGACGTGGAGCAATCTCTCCCCTTCTCGCGATTCACCTATTGCCCGTCAGACGGAGAGAATTCCAGCGTCATCCCCGGCGTCGCGGAACCTACCCTAGAAGGAAACCCATGCAACAGATCAACATGATCCTGTCCGTCCTGGTGCGCACGCTCCTCCCGTTTCTCAGCGTGTTTACCCTGGCCCGGGCAACTCCCCTGGTTCATGGCCCCCGGATCAGAGCGCTTTGCGGCACAATCTGCGATCTTGGCCGGCTTGGTCCCGGCGAACACTATAAGTCCATCACCATTGTGAACGATGGCGATGATACGCTCCGCATCCTCGACTCCGACGACGGCTGTGACTGCTTTTTCGAAGAGTACGACAAGTCGGAGATCCCCCCCGGAGAAGAGGCACGGATCTCCTTCTCACTCGTCGCCCCCGAGTTCCCAGCCAGCTTCTCCCAATCGCTTACCATCAAAAGCAACGATCCGGTGCAGCCCCTGCTGAAGCTGGAGATCGTGGCGATGTTCTGGCGCGACTTCACGCTGACCCCGCCTCTTCTCAGACTTTCCGATGACCATCCGTGCAACAGAGAATGCAAGATCACGGTGGAAATCAGGAACAGCGGCGATCAGACCGCCACGCTGGAACCGCCCGAAGTGACATCAGCCGAGGGAATGGAGGTCCGCTCCACGATAAAGCGCCCCATCACCCTGAAACGGGGGGCCGTTCTGAAGCTGGATCTCTACATCCTGGTCGATCCATCGGTGCTGGACCCGCACGCCGAGCTGCGGATGATTACATCGACCAGGGAGACGCCGATTCTTCCCCTTGGCGTGATGTATAACCGGACGATGCCGGTGGGGCAGTAACAAGCCGCTTCGGCAACCGGATAATGGCTCCATCCCTCCCTTCCGGGGAGCTTGCAATGATGATGTTGGCTCCGTTTTTGAGACTGCATCACGGTAAGCCTCGTACTGGAATCACCAGCGGGAAATACTCTGGAGCCGGAGACCATGGATATCGAATCGACGGAACAGACGCGGGAAAGGCCGATGGGACGGCGGCGCATTACGCTGGCGGACGGTCGCTATATGATCTTCTACACCTTCGGCTCGGATGCGGCCGAACCGGATACGCCGGCATCCGAACGCCGGAAGCATGACGATACGCCGGGCGGGGAGGAGCATCATGTCTGAATTGCGATGGAATCCCCTTCTCGGCGAATGGGTAGCCACGGCAACGCATCGGCAGGATCGCACATTTCTCCCCCCGGCCGATTACTGCCCGCTCTGCCCAACCAAACCGGGGGGCTTCCCCACGGAAGTCCCCGAGAGCACCTACGATATCGTCGTCTTCCTTAACCGCTTTCCCAGCCTCCGTCCCGATCCCCCCCCTCCCGCCGTGGAAGGAACCGCGCTCTTTCCGGTCCGCC
>JBDSJW010000310.1:0-6556 GCA_039917235.1 Kapaibacterium sp. (SeqCode)
CCGGTGGAGGAATTCAATTTTGTTGAGGACGTTACCGGAAAGGATCACACCAAGTATCTCTGGGGCAACGCCGCGTATGCTCTCGGCATCCGCATCAACAAGGCGTTCTCCAAATATGGCTGGTGCACCGCAATCCGTGGCGTGGAGGGAGGCGGACTTGTGGAAGGCCTTGAACTCCATACGTTCCTTACCGATGATGGCGAGATTGCTCCGAAGTGCCCAACGGAGATTGCAATCACCGATCGTCGTGAAAAGGAATTGAACGATCTCGGATTTATCGCTCTCTGCTATCAGAAGAATTCCGCGCAGGCGGCATTTTTCGGCGGGCAGACCGTGAATAAGCCGAAGGCGTACGATGTTCCCGCCGCCAACGCCAACGCGCGGCTCTCCTCGCAGCTTCCATATATCCTGGCGACTTCCCGTTTCGCGCATTATCTGAAAGTGAAAGTGCGGAACCAGGTCGGCACGTTTATGACGCGGAAGAATGTGGAGGATTCGCTGAACAACTGGATTACGACATACGTTCTTCTCAGCGATGACGCGGGGCAGGAACTGAAGGCGAAATATCCATTGCGTGAGGCGCGGATCGATGTGATGGATATTCCCGGACGCCCGGGCGCTTACACGGCCATCGCTTATCTCCGCCCGCATTTTCAGCTTGATGCGCTTACCACGTCGCTTCGTCTGGTTGCCGAGCTTCCCGCCGCAATCGGCTAGTCACTGGAATATCGGCGGGTGGCCGTGGCATTTGAAATATCGCGCCGGATTTTTTTCGGGTTTCGCGATACATAATGTTCCGGCCGCTCGCTGATCGATGCGGACCATCAGCCGGCCTCGACGCGGATTCCATCCGCTGTCCGGCGTGTCTCTGGCGCTACACAACTCCAACAATGTAGGACATTGCAATGGCAACGAATATTTATCTCAAAATCGAAACCCCTGATGTAAAAGGGGAATCGACTGACAAGGATCACAAGGACCAGATTGAAATTCTGGGCTGGAGCCATTCCTTTCATCAGCCCACGTCGCCGGTGCGCAGCACCGCCGGAGGTGGTACGGTGGAGCGTGCAAATCACGCCGATCTGACCTTTACCAAATACGTGGATCTGGCATCAACCGATATGATGAAACATTGCTGGTCCGGCCAGCATTTTGGCAAGGCGACTATCCAGGCGTTCCGTTCCGGTGGCGTGGATCAGCAGGTGGAATATCTTACCATCGAAATGGAGGATGTTATCATCTCCAATATCAGTATCTCCGCCGGCGCGGGGGATCTTCCGGTGGAGAATATCAGCTTGGCGTATGGCAAGATCACCTACAAATACGATCCCGCCGATGAGAAAACCGGAAAGAAGGCTGGCAGCAAGCCGATTTCCCACGATCTGAAAACAAACGTCGTGGCGTAATGACGGCGGTAGTGTGCCAACGGTAGTGCTGCGCTTCGGCGTAAAAACTTCCGAATGTTATCCTGACGCGCAGCGAAAGAATCTCGCAAGTTCGTGCTTTCGAGATTCTTCGCTCCGCTCAGAATGACAGATGTATTTTTTCTGCCAACAGCGTTCAACGAAAAGAATAAAGAGTGTCATCCTGAGCCGTTGGCTCTTCTCTCGCCATGCTCAATCAGGATGACAAAAAAGGTTTTTCTGTTAGGCGCTCTTACTATCGAAAATCGTTCTGATCGCTTTGAGAAAGTGTGCTATGGATTATCCTCCCGTCAAACAGTAACCCGCGTTCATGGCATCCAACAAGGACAATATCGCCGCTTCGCTGTTCGATCGGTTGATCGATGATGATCCGCTGGAATCATCGGAGCCGCGTCCGCGTCGCGTGGTGACGCGACGGGAGTTCCGGGATTCCGTGCGTGCGGAGCTGATGCGGCTGTTCAATTCCCGAAGCGATATCCGGCATTACGATCCAGCGCCGGGCGGGATGACGGTGTTGAATTACGGGCTTCCCGATTTTTCCTCTTTTTTTCCGGCGAGCCAGGAACATCAGCGGATGCTGACTGATGAAATCGTGCGGAGCATTACGGCGTTTGAGCCTCGGCTTCGGAGAGTTCGCGCGCACGTGACCGGCTCCCCGCGTGCCGGCACTCTTTCGATTGCGATCGAAGCGGTGCTGATGGCGGGATCGGAGCCGGAGCCGGTTTCATTTCCGCTGCTGATCAGCGATAGAGATTTAGTTGTAGAGGTAAACTCCGGTGAATGAACAGGAAGATCTGCTTCGACGTTACGAGGAGGAACTGACGCATCTCCGGAAGATGGGGGGGGAGTTCGCGCGCAAATACCCCAAGATCGCCGGCCGACTTGAGCTGACTGCCGATCATTCCTCCGATCCGTACGTGGAGCGGCTGATAGAATCGTTCGCGTATCTGACGGCGCGAATCAGAAATAATATCGAGGGGGAATTTTCGCAGATCCCGTCGGCGCTGATGGATATTCTCTATCCGCATTATCTGAACCAGGTGCCGTCGATGGCGATCGCCAGGTTTCAGCCTGATCCGACGCAGGGAAAACTGACATCAGGATATACGATCGCGAAGGGGACGCAGTTGTTCAGCGCGCCGCATCAGGGAACGCCCTGCCGGTTTCGGACCTGCTATCCCGTCACGCTCTGGCCGGTGGAGGTTTCCCATGCTTCGTTTGAGACCAGCGATCAATTTGATTTTCTCGATCCGGGGATTACCGAATCGTATGCCATCAGGCTTCGCATTCAGCACCCGAAGGGATCGTTGCGCGAACTGAAGCTGCGGGGACTTCGATTTTTTCTGAACGGTGAGCTGATGCTTGTGCATACGCTCTACCGGATGCTCTTCTCCGATGTTACGCGCGTGGCGATTCTTCCGCAGGGGAGCAACCGTCTTGTGTACCTTCCCGGCGATGCGATAAAATCGGTCGGCTTCGGCTCCGATCAGGAAGTGCTGCCGCATCGCGCGAACGCGCATCCGCAATACCGTCTGCTTCAGGAATATTTTTCCTTCCCGGAGAAATTTCTCTTTTTCGATCTCGATTATCTGGACCGCAACGGATCGGAAAGCAGTTTCGATATTCTCTTTTTTCTCGATCACGCGCCGGAAAGTCATCCACTGCTGACCGCCGATACGTTCGCGCTCGGCTGCACGCCGGTGATTAATCTTTTCCGAAAAACCACTGAGCCGATTCGCCTGAGCCATCTTCAATCGGAATATCCGCTTATTCCCGATATGCGCCGCGAATCGGTGAACGAGATCTATTCGATAGAATCGGTTTCATCGTCATCGAACGCGGGGGATGATTCAACGTCGATCGAGCCATTCTTTTCCTACAGCCATCACAGCGCGGAACGGCGCGCGCGGGCGTTCTGGTACGCGCGGCGCGTTGCGGCGGAGAAAAAAAATATCACCGGCACCGAAATTCTTCTGTCGATTGTCAATCTCGATTTCAAACCTACTCAGCCGGCCACGCAGACGGTATTTGCCCATACGCTCTGCACAAATCGCGAGCTTGCGGGGCAGCTTCCTGCCGGCGCGGGACTTCAGATCGAGGAGGCGGCGCCGATTTCGCGAATCACTCTCCTCAACAAACCGACGCGACAGATTACACCGCCGCTCGGCGGAATGGCGTACTGGCGGCTGATCTCCCATCTTTCGCTCAATTATCTTTCGCTCGCCGGCAACGACGAGGATTCAGCGAGCGGAAGCGTCGGCGAAAATCTTACCGCGCTCCGGGAAATTCTGCGACTTTATGCGTTCGCCGAAGATCCGTCGCACGCGCAGCAGATTATGGGAATTCGTGAGATGGCGTGCAGAAAAATTACCATTCGTCTTGGTCGCGATGCGTGGCGCGGATTTGCGCGGGGAACTGAAATCGCGCTGACGTTTGATGAATCGGGATTTGTCGGCGGCAGCACATTTCTTCTGGCGTCGGTGCTGAATCATTTCTTTGCGCTTCACGCATCGATCAACTCGTTTACGCAGTTAAAGCCGCGGAGCCTTCAGCGGGAAAGGAAATGGAAAGCATGGCCTCCTATGGTTGGGGAACAGAATATCCTGTAGCCGATTGGCTTTTTGAGGAGGGATATCGCTTCGATTTTCATCAGGCGGTCAGGCTGCTGGAGCTTATGTATCCGGGCCGAAGCCCGGTGGGGGAATCGGGCGCGCCTTTCGCGGAGACGGTTCGTTTTAAATCGAGCGTAAGCCTTGCGTTTCCCGCCGGAGAAATCCGTGAGATCCGCCATCCCGCCGATAACGGGCCCGTGGAGATGACGGTGAATTTTTTCGGCATCGCCGGGGCGATGGGGCCGTTGCCGCTTGCGTACACGGAGTTGATCATGCAGCGTGTGGCGCTGAAGGATACGGCGCTGCGCGATTTTCTGGACATCTTCAACCATCGTCTTGTTTCGCTGATGCACCGCGTCAGGAAACTTCATCGCATCGGCCTGGATCATCTTCCGCCGGATCAGAGCCATGTGGCGCAATATCTTTTCAACCTCATCGGTCTGGGGACAAAAGGTCTGCGGAACAGAATGGGAATTGAGGATCGCTCGCTGCTCCATTACGCGGGTCTGATAGCGCAGAAGCCGCATTCGATGGCGGGGCTTGAGATGCTTCTCTCCGATTATTTTCAGGCGCCGGTGCGCGGCCGGCAATTGATCGGATGCTGGGTTCGGCTGGAGGCGGATCAGGCGACATTAATCGGGAAGAGCGGACGCAATCAGATTCTTGGAAAAGGGGCGGCGCTTGGCACAAGAGTCTGGGATCAACTTGGAAAATTCGCGCTTGATATCGGGCCGATCTCATTTACGCGACTTCTCGATTTTCTCCCCCACGGCGGCAGCGCCTGCACCGCTCTCCGCGAGCTGACGCTTTTTTACGCCGGCGATGAACACGATTTCGATGTCAACATTTCCGTAATCCCGGACACAGTTCCCGGAACTCGTCTCGGCGACGGAATGCGGCTCGGCTGGACAACATGGCTGAAAAGCACCGATGATCCATCGACCGGTTTCGCCATGGGCCTTTCCTCGTTTGGCCGTCTTGCATCCGGTCGCGGTTGAAGCGTTTGGAGATTGCGATTGCAGCGATGAGGGGAGCAGAATAGCATGGAATCCTTCAAAAACGCCTGAAATGGGGGTTCTAAGCCGTTTAGATCGTTTACGGGGCGTGCCATAAGTCGTTTCGATGATCAAAAAACGCGGAAATTAGCCTGAAATGGCCGATTTCCTATTAGAGAGGCTTTTTTCGCAAATCCATATCAACATATGGATCGCCTCTGAAAACCCGCTCTCATTGCATCTATGCGCGTCGTTTTTGGAACAGGCTCGTTAAGTATAATATGGTATATGAAGTGATGGTCTGATAGCCGGTTCCAGGCTTTCCAGATGATCGTCCTTGAACACTCTGCCGTTTGCAGGCAATTCAAAAGGCACTAATATACTTGAGACACATTTGAATAGATCGAACCAGATTGTCATCCTGAATGAAATGAAGGATCTCGCAGATTCAGCCATGAGTGCATCTGCGGGTCAGCAACAGCGGAGGTTTCTGCGAGATCCTTCACTGGCCGTTCAGGATGACAACTTTGAGCTGGATAGGAGTAACCCCAGAATGTGCGTCAAGTATATTGGTGCCATTCAAAAGCCTGTTGGATGCGCTGCACAAGCGCTCAACATGTCAATCCGATTTCAGCAACTACAGCCACGAGTTTTTTTTTAAACTTCCAGCATCGCGAATCGTAAAAACAACTTTTCAAAAACGCGAATCGCGAAAAAACTCTCAGCATCGCGCATCGCGAAAGAAAACTTTCCAACATCGCGTGCCGCGAACGATATCCCCAATTGTACTGGTAACGATCTGACATTCCAACTCTGGGCATCGCCCAGGGCCAGCCTCCGTCAGTACCGATCAGTCCCTGGCACTGAACATCAGCGCCGACAGAAAAACCTACATCCGATCGTCGTCAATCCGGCGACGAAATCGCAATCATCTTACGCGGAACAGCGATGGACTTCGAGCTTAAATCCCTTGTCGATACACTCAACCCGCAATGCCGCAAATCGCTGGAAGCGGCGGCGGGGCTTTGCGTATCGCAGACCAATTACAATGTGGAGATCGAGCATCTCGTGCTGAAGATGGTGGAGATGCCCGGGACCGATGTTGCGCAGATTCTCCGGCGGTTCGATATCGATTCATCGCAGGCGGTGCGGGAACTGACGTTCGCGGTGGATCTGTTGAAGCGGGGGAATAGCGGAACGCCCGCGCTCTCGCCGCATATATCGGAGTTGATTCGCGAGGGATGGCTGATATCATCGCTCCATCTTCGCGGCGGGAATGTTCGTACCGGCGCGCTGCTTCTTGCGCTGCTCGATACTCCAACGCTCCGCGGACTTCTCGCCGATTCAGCGCCAGCGCTGATGCGGATTCAGCGCGATGAACTTCGTCGTGAGATTCGCGATATCATCGCCGGCTCGGTTGAGGATTCCACGGCCACCGCGCCGGCCGTTACCGGAACAAAAAACGGTGCGGCGACAACTGGAAAAACCGAGGCGCTCGATCTCTACACGCACGATCTTACCGCGC
>JBDSJW010000311.1:0-21343 GCA_039917235.1 Kapaibacterium sp. (SeqCode)
AAAAATAAAGACGACCGCGCTCGTGCCGAAAATGAACGGCCCGATGTGAAGTCGAATGATATACCACGTCAGGCGTATCACACGGAAATATCCTTACTGTATAAAATGGAGTGCTCCGGAGAATTCCCCGGACGGCGGACTGGAAGCCCGTTCACTGACCGGCCGCCGGAGCTGACGGCAACGCGCCAAGGTACGAAATTCCATTTGAGGCCGTCGATCGGGAACTGCTTCCGGTAACTGAGACCGGGGATAATCGTGCAAGCGATGCACCCCGGTGGGAGACATCCGCTCGCGCACGGATAACGCATCCTCCCGCGCAAATGTTCCACGTTGAAATCAATATCGAGCCATGAAGACGATTCTCTCGCTTGCACTCCTGTTTGCCACGGTTCTCTCCGCCCATGCTCAGAAGGAAGGGCCGATCATCATAACCCGGCTGGCCGGGAATTTCTATATCTACACCACCCACAGGGATCTTGGCGGGCACCCGTTCCCCTCCAACAGCCTCTACGTGGTAACCGATAGCGGCGTAGTGATGATCGATACGCCATGGAACCCGGAGCAGACCGGCCCGCTTCTCGACTCGATCAGGGCGCGGCATCATATGAATGTGGTGATCTGCATCTCCACGCACCATCATGAAGACCGGACGGCGGGGCTTGATGTGCTGAAGGAGCGGGGAATACCAACCTACTCCACGGAGCAGACACTGGAACTCTGTCGCGAAAAATCGGAACGGCAGGCGGCGCACGCATTTGCGCGCGACACCACATTTTCCGTTGGCGGGCTGCACTTTCAGACGTTTTATCCGGGCCAGGGACACAGCAGCGATAATATCGTGGTCTGGTTTCCGAAGGAGAAAGTTCTGTACGGCGGCTGTTTTATAAAAAGCACCGAGGCAATCGATCTGGGAAATCTCGCCGATGCAAATATCAGCGCCTGGCCGGCCTCGATAAAAAAAATGATGCGAAAATTCCCAAACCCGGCATTTATCATTCCCGGACATCAGGGATGGAAAAACATCAAATCACCCCAGCACACGCTGGATCTGTTGCGGAAGGCAAAAAAATAGTGATGATATACTTGAGACATATTTGAATAGATCGAACCGTATTGTCATCCTGAACCGCAGGTGAAGGATCTCGCAGATTCAGACATAGGTGCGCCTACGGGCCAGCAATCGCAGAGTGTTCTGCGAGATCCTTCCGCTTCGCGTCAGGATGACAACCTTGGCTGGATAGGGACAACCCAGGAATATGCGTCAAGTATATTGGTACCAAAAAATAGTGATGATTATTCGGCAATATTTCCAGGCCACCAGGGCTGAAGACGATACAACAATCCCCTCCATTACAGGCCGATAAATATCAGCCGTTAATGGAGAGAATTGTTTTTTCGAATCAAACAGTCTACGCGGAATAAAACAAAGAAATCATTCCTCCACCGGCGGCCATGGCATTCCCGGATTCTGGATCATATATTTCATTTCCCAGATTTTCCGCTGATAATATTCAAACCGCTCCGGCTTTACCCGCGCAAGCGTCTGAAATGCCTGCATCGCCTCCGCGTACGCCCTCTGAGCCACCAGAATATTTGCCAGCGTATCGCTGACGATCGACGGCTCGAAGACCGGGCGCTGTTCGTAATCCTCCACCACAGGAATGCGCGCGTTTTCCAGACGCCGCGCAAGCTCCTCCAGCGGCGTCAGCTTCTGCGGCTCGGGATCGGGTTCAGGATTGGCCTGAATGATTTGCCTTGGCGATTCCAGCTCCCGCTCGATCCGGGCAACCGGCTCCGGCGCTTGCGTTTCGGCCGGAACGGCTTCAGGCTCGACGGCGGAAGCCAGTTCGGTTTCCATATCCAGCTCCGGCGGGGGAAGCTCCCGCGTTTCGGCCGGGACGGTCTCCAGCACCTCCGACTCCTCATGCGGAACCAGCTTCTGCTGGCGCTCGGCGCGCACCGGCGGGATATCCTCGGCGGCACCCACGCCGGTAAGATCGAGCGTCGGCAGAGGAAGGAAGACGGGGGGATCGGAGATACGGCGCTGACGAACGGGAAGCTCCGGCTGCGGCATCGGCTCGTTGATCAGCGGGGCGATGGACTGCCCCCGGAACTGATCCTCGTGCCGGAGCGGCGCAAACTCCAGGCCGGGAATCAGCCGGAGATTCGAGCTTCGGAGACGGGAGATGCTCTTCCCCATATGCAGCGCCAGCGAGAGGGGACGGGGACGTTCCGGCGGCGGGAAATTATGCGTGGCCGTTTCCTCCGTCACATCCTGTCGCGAGGCGGGAGCCATAAAGAACGGCTCGCCGGGGGAGGATATCTCATCATCGGATTCCGTCGGCTCCGGCGTTTCCTCCGCCATATCCTCCACGGCTGTCACATCCTCATATTCCACCCGCTCGGCCGATAACGGCCCCAGCCCAAGCTCCTGAAGGATCGTCGTGATCTCCAGCGCCTCCTCGGGGGGAAGCGGAATCGGGGCGGTTTCCATGTCCAGCGCCGAGATCTCCGGCAACGCGATCGAGTCATCATCCTCGCCATATGTCACCGGCTCCCCGCCGGCATCGGTGAGGGCGGATGCGGGAGGATGTTCGCGATCGAGACGAGCGGCCAGACGATCGAGCGCGTCAATATCGGAGAGATGCGCGTTCTCCGGCGCCTGGATCGGCTCGGATGCCTGGATCGGCTCCGGCGGCTCAATCGATTCGGCGGCGTTGAGTGGTTCAACCGCTTCCATCGATTCCACAGCGTTGAGTGGTTCAACCGCTTCCATCGATTCCACGGCCCTGGGATCAACAATTTCCGGTTCCAAAATCTCCGGTTCCAAAATCTCCGGTTCCAGAATCTCCGGCTCCAGAATCTCCGGCTCCAGGATCTCCGGCTCCAGGATCTCGGGCTCAAGAATTTCCGGTTCCAAGATCTCAGGCTCGGCAAGCGCGGGCATGGCATTCAGCGCATGAGATGTCTCGATTTCAGGAAGGTGATCCAGACCGACATTCGCTTCAGCCGGATCAACTGATATCTGATTCGGGAGTTCATTGGGAGATAGATCGGCCAGCTCGGTCGCGGTGATTTCCGGGATCGTCTCGAACGCATCAGCATCCTCCGCACGCGGAGAATCCTCGCCCCCCGAAAGCTTCTGATAGAGCGCGGTCAGGCGCTTGGAGCCGGACCGGCGGTAGCCGTCGCGACGGACATTCAGCGCGCGATCCGCCTCTCCCAGTTTGAAATAGGCGCGCGCGAGGGTGACATACCCGGCGGGATGTTCGGGAAAACTGCCAAGGCCCCGTTTGCAGATCTCCACGGCGCGCGCAACCTGGCCCAGGGCAAGGAACCGCTCCGCTTCGAGCGCGAAGGAGACATTGGAACGGGGAGCGCGACTGGATTGTACTCGTCGAATAACCGGCATGAGGAGAAGTTACAGAAGCGTGAATGGGTACACAACGTTCCGATCGTGGCAAACGGTTGCCGCCACGCGGCCTATCCCCAGAGCGGATCGCGTTCCCCCGCGATCTCCTCCTGCTGGTTCCGCAGATCGCGTATCTCCCCCTTCCAGAACGATTCGGTCCCCCATCCGGGTGAAAGCCGCGCAAAACCGCCATCGGCGACCTGGGCGGCGCACCAGGCGGTGAAATGGATATAGCGCATGGCGCGGAGCGGCTCAATCAGCCGGAGCGTCCGGCGGTCAAAGCTCCTGAAGGTCTCGTATCCCTCCATAAAAAAATCGATCTCCACCAGCGACTCGCTCTTATGCCCCGGCAGCAACATCCAGAGATCCTGGATTGGGGGGCCGACGGCCATGTCATCGAAATCGATCAGGTAGAATGATTCATCGGGGCGGTAGACGATGTTGGCGCGGTGGCAATCGCCATGAATCCGGATCAACTCGCACTCATCGAACATCGGATCGATCTGCTGGATGGTATCATGCACGGCCCGTTCGTACTGGCCGCGCTGATCGCGGGGGAGAACGCCGGAGCGGAGGATGAAATCAAGGTTGGCGCGGGTCGATCTTCCCGGCGTCATCGTGATCCTGTTGCGCGGCGGATGGATGGCGCCAACGGCGTGAACGCGAGCCAGCAGGCGCCCCAGCTCTTCCCATTCATTATCGGTCGGCTCATCGCAGGAGCGGCCGAGCTTTTTCTGAAAGGCGGTGAAATACATCCCGTCCTGCTCGTGGAGCGTGGCCCCGTCGGCAAACGGAAGCGGCGGAATCACCGGAATCTCCAGCTCCGCAAGCTCGGTAAGGAACTCATGTTCATCGAGGAGCGCGGTTCGGTTCCATCGTCCCGGACGATAGAATTTTGCGATGATGCCGTCGCCGTTTTCCAGCTTCAGCTCAAAGACGCGGTTGATATAGCTGTTCAGCGGACGGCAGAGATTTGTGCATCGCTGGCCGAGCGATTTCTCGATCAGGTCGATGACGACATCGGGGGTGAGCGCTGAAAACCCGGTAAGACGCGCGGTCTGTTCCATTGCCATTCGTGATCGAAATTGCCTCGTGCATCGGAATCCCCGCGTCCCCGGCGAACTGACAGTTGGCCGGAGACGCGGATAGTTTCCGGGGAAGATGACGAAGTCCCGGTCATTCTCAAAGTTTTCTACGAACCGCGGCACCTTCCGGCAGTTCAATCGGGATCGCTTCGCGATCATTCCACGGTGGATTTCTACAGCCTTCTCGCCACGATCACCGTCGCCTGCGCCGCGAACGATCCCCCGCCGCCATCATCATACGCCTCGATTCTGACGATGTAGATGCCGGGATCGAGCGGCCGGCCGGCATCATCACGACCATCCCAGATCAATTCCCCGAAGGCCGGTGCAAGCTCGTTGTTGGCGATCCGCCGGACAGGCCGCCCATAGCGGTCGTACGCGGTGGCAACGATGCGGGAGGAGGAGGAGGGAAGATCGTAGCTGATTCTGGTGAAATCCTGGAAGCCGTCGCCATCGGGGGAAACGGTCGGCGGCTCGGCGGAGACCCTTGCCTCCACCGCGGTGGAGGGGATTTCCAGTGCGTTGCGGGCGCCGGGCGTTCCGCCAAGGGGCGCGGGGGAGCTGGACCAGTTGCGGGGATCGTTGGAGGGACCGGCAATCGAAATCCGTTCCAGGGCAATCCCCTTGGTATCACCAATCTCCCGCCGATGCCAGCCCGCGTCATAATGAACGCTATCTACCGTACGGCCTGCGGCATTGCGGAGCACCACATCATCACCATCAGCGTTGAGGGAGAAGCTGGAAACGCCGACGACAACCACATTGGTGGAATCGCGGAGGAAGGGGAAACGGGCGTAGATGCTGCTGTCGCTGGCAAAGAGGACGTAGCCACGTGGGACGATCGGCGGGGCCGTGGAGGCGATGGTTCCCTTTGTTCCACTGCTCCCGTCGTGGATGGTCCATCCGGCAATCGGGATCGGTTCTCCGTCCAGGTTCCGCACCTCGATATATTCGGCGCCGGCCGTTCCGTTCATCGGGAGAGGATCGAACATGATCTCGGTGATGGCGGCATGGAACTCACCGGACGCCGCACGGCTGATGATGACCGAAGCCGTGTCGTTGTAGGGTCGCTCATCGTCAGGCATTCTGAGCATCAGGAGCCCGCGTTCCCCGATAATGGTCACAGGCCGGTCCCAGCGGATGGAGATCGCAACGCTCTTCCCCGGCTCAATGACCTTCACCAGACTCCTCTGAATTTCCTCCGGCGCATTCCCGATTCCATCGCCGTCTGCATCGTTGAAGAGGAGGATATCGGCCATAACCGACGGCCGGGTGCCGAGGTTACGGATGATGGCGGTGACGGCCGAGCTATCGGGGATAAAGCGGAGGGAATCGATGGCGATATCAAGGCCGGGAGGGGCCAGCGAGTTGCGCTCGCCGGGGGTTGCGCCGGTGGGGGCAACCGAGCTTCCCCATGAGGCGGCAAGCCCCCCCGGATCGCTTTCGCGTCGCCGTTCCAGCGATCTGCCGCGGGTTCCTCCCCAGGATGAATCAAAGAGGACGGAATCGATGGTGATGCCCAGGCCATCGCGAAGCGCCACCAGATCACCGGAATTATTGAGGCTGGGGATTGCTGCCTGAAGCAGCGGCGATGACATCGAACGGATCGACCGCAGTTTTGCGCTATCCCTGGCGATGACAACGTAGCCAAATGCCCCAATCGAGCCGGCGGTAATCCCCCCCTTTCCTCCCGAGGCATCGACGATGCTCCACCCACTCAGGTCAACCGCAACCGACGAGGGGTTGTAAAGTTCCACCCATTCCGGCTCGGAGGAAACCGGAGTATACATGATTTCGCTGATGACCGGCGCCGCGATAAGAACCCCGCCGCTCATGAGAATAATGGTGAGAATAAAGAGGGAAGTAATTAATCGGTTCATCATAACTTTCCGATGTGGTGAAATGAAAATAGTGGATTATATCATACATGGCATTCCTGGTGCTGTAGTGAATGTGATCGTGAAAACGTCTCCCTGGGAGGCGGGCAACATACAAATCTCAACGAATAATCATAGGGCATTATGAGGCTCCATGGAACAGTGGTGCTTGTGACGGGGGGGAGCTCCGGGATTGGCGCGGCGGTGGCGCGGATGCTTGCGGCGGAAGGGGCAACCATTGTGCTGGCATCCCGCAACGAGGGGAAGCTGCGGCAGGTGGCGGAAACGCTGCCGGACCGCTCCAGAACGCTGATCATCCCGACCGATGTGGGGGATGAGGAACAGGTGCGGGGGATGATTGAGAAAACGATAAAGGGATTCGGGAAGATCGATGTGCTTGTCAACAACGCCGGCTTCGGCGTCTTTGGGTCGATCGTTGACCTTACGTCGGAGGAGTTCGACAGGGTGCTGAGGGTAAATCTCCGCGGCACATTTCTCTGCATGAAATACGCGCTTCCGGGGATGTACGAGCGGAACCGGGGGACGGTGATCAATATCAGCTCGCTGGCGGGGAAACATGGGTTTGCCGGAGGGGCTGCTTATTGCTCCAGCAAGTTCGGCGTGATGGGCCTTGCCGAGTGCGCGTTCAACGAAGCACGGTCGCACAACGTCAGGATGGTCACGATCTGCCCCGGCTCCGTGGATACGATGTTCTTCGACGAGGCGAACACAACATCGCCGAACCGCGACAAGATTCTGCAACCTGAGGATGTGGCCGCAACGGTCCTTCTGGCGCTGACGCTCCCGGAACGGGCGCTGGTGCGGGAGCTGGATATCCGTCCCACCAATCCCCGATAGCACACGCACAAACTCCCCGAACACAATGCTGATTCCGCTGCTGATCTTCCTTCTGAGCCTTGGGCATTTCGCCGGCGCCTCCGATATCGATTACGATATCCAGGGGAACCTCTACGTTGTGGACAGGCTTGGAAACGCCATCGTGAAATATTCCCCGGCGGGGGATTCCATCCGCGCGGTAAGCGGCTTTGGCTCCGGCAACGAGCAGTTCGATACGCCGGTGGCGCTCTATGCGCGGCGCGGCAACGATATCTATGTGGCCGATTACAACAACAACCGCATCCAGCGCTTCAACAGGACGCTCGATTATATCACCACGATCTACACACGGGATAATCAGGATGAGCGGAAACGGTTCGGCTACCCGCGCGATATCGCTATATCGCGACAGGGGGAGCTGCTGGTGGTGGATGGGGAGAACCGGAGGATCGTCAGGATCAACGCGGCCGGACAGGGGGTTGGGTCCTTCGGCGATATCAACGCCGGCGCCGGAAGGCTGCTGGACCCGTCGAGCATCGAGGTGGATGATGAGGATAATATCTATGTGCTGGACAGGGGGCGCATCGTGGAGTTCGATCCGTTCGGGAGCTTTATGCGGGAGATACCGCATCGCCCCGCCGGGAGGGATATCGCCATCTCGATCGACCGCGACACGCTGACCGTCATCGATTCGACGGAGGCCAATCTGTACGATCTGAAGACGCTCAGCGTTGCCGGCATCTACCGGCTGGCCGCCCCCGCCGCCGCGCTCCGCCTGACCGGCGGACGGATGCTGGCCGTGGAGGGGAGAAGGATCGCCATCTACGAAATGGAATCGACGGAAGATGGCCGGTAGACCGCCGGGAAAGCGATAAACGAACAAGGCCCGCTCCGATAATCGAGGCGGGCCTTCTGAATGATAGGCGCAAGGGGAGGCTAATTCTTTATCTCTCCGGTGATCATATCCATGACGTAGGAGCTGGTTCCGTACTTGAGAAGCGCGGTGTTGTCAGCCCTGAAGAAGATCTCACCGTAGTAGTGGGAGCCATCAGGCCTCTCGATGATAAATCCATCAGGCGCTTTTACGCTATACAGATCGAAGGTGGAGACATTGGTCCGATCGCTGTTCGGCTCTGGACTGACCAGCGCGCCGCTCGCCGAATCGATCTGGGCAAAGCGAAACTGAACCCGCAAGGTCCGCTGATATGTCTTTCCGGAAGCCTTCAACGTCTCGGAACCGAATCGTGAGAAACCGCACACGCCGGTCAGATATCGCCCCGTCCCCGGAAGCTCCTTCAGATGGATATCCCACGGCCCATACTCGCCGGAACTGATCTGCGTATAGCCGCTGTCGTCGGCGTGCGATGTGGGGGTATCACGCGTTCCCCGCATTTTGAAGCCGTACGTGATACAGTCGATCGCGGAATCCCAAGTTTCGGTGGGATTGAAGCAGGCGTTCTTTGCATAGCTATAATCGTAATCGAAGGCGTAGCTGTAGGTATAGGTTCCGCCGTTGATCGTCTGCGATCCGGCGTGCACCACCGGCTGGATGTGACCATCCCCCTTCCGCTCCTTCGTAAGCTCCTCCCCTCGAGCAATTTTGACAAGATCGAGAAACTGATCGCGAAGGCCTCCCTGCGCGCCGCCGAGGGCATTGGCGACCATTGCGACCATATCGCCATCCGAGATCGTATGAGGATCGGGGGCAACGGGATCATGCTTGCACGCGGCGAAAAAAACGGTCAGGCCAACGGCCAGCGCCGCCACGAACATTCTGGATCTCTTGCTGCTGGATTTGTTTGTCATCGGGCACTCCGTGGAAATAACATGAGATGTTCCGTTCAGATGATTTCATGGAGCACTCCACGATCGATGCCGGCGGTCGGAGGAGATGCGGATACGGGGGGAAATATACGCCGCGATTCAAATGCGGCTAAGGCAAAACCGATATATGACAAAGGCCCGATCGACGCTTGCGATACGGGCCCTGCCGGTAATCCTGTGCGATGCCGCGTCGCGTGGTTCTACTTCTTCAATTCCCCTTTCTTCATATCGATCAGATACGCCTTTACTCCCATCTTAATGGTGGCCGTATTGTCGTTGTTGAAGAAGATCGTCCCCGTGTAGGTCTTCGGGTCCTTGTTGGCATCGACGATTTCCACGCCGGCGGAATCGCGCAGGCCGGTCAGATCGAACGTCGATATCTGGGTAAGATCGGTCGTTACCCGGCTGGTGATGACCGCGGTCTGCGGGTTCATCTCGGAAAAACGAAGGGTAAGGAGGATCGATCGTTTAAACGTTTTGCCGGAGCCCTTCAACGTCTCGGTGCCGGTACGGGAGAACTTGGCGACACGAAGGGAATAACTGCCGGGGACATCGGTCAGGCCAACATCCCACTGCCCATAGCCGCCGGCCGGGGAGACCGTAAAACCGCTGTCGTTGCAGGAAGACGTCGGAGTATTATGCGTCCCGCTGGTCTTGATCCCGTAAAGGACACAGTCGATAGTGCCGTCGAATACATCAGTCCTGTTAAAGCAGGCGTTCTTGGCGTAGATATAATCGTACTTGACCCCGTAGCTGTAGACATACTGGCCACCGTCCAGAGTCTGGGATCCGGAGCGGGTTACCGGCTTCACGAGGAGAATCTGGTTGCCGTCGTCCCCCTTCCTGGCCCGGGTAAGCGTATCCCCCTTGGCAACCTTGACGAAATCGATAAGCTGCGTGCGGATGCCGCCGCTTGCCTCACCGAGAGAATTCGCCACCATCTGGATGACATCCTCATCGGATGGATAATTGGCGCCGACCGTCGATGGCGGATTGCTCCCCGAATCCCCACAGCTCGACATGAACATCGCGGCACTTACGGCAATGACCGCGAGCGCTGTTCCGAAATTTCCGTACCTGTCGTTCATCGCGAACCCCATGGGAAAGAGTTAAGAGAAGATATTCTGTGAGAATGGAGGAAGTATACTACTCTTGATGCATATAGACAATTCAACCGGGCCAAAGTAACCGAACGCCCGTGCAACAATGGCGGGAGACCCAGGCGTGCCCGTAACAGACTGCTGAAGGACGTCATCTGCGGCGTTGGCCTTTACCATTCGCTCACGGCGGCGTCCGGAAGGACGCCTCATTCGCTCAGGTTCGGCCGCCGTGCATCTGATCGTCCTTGAACAGTCTGGGCATTCGAAGTATTCAACAGTCTGATAAAGCAGGAAGGGGAGCCCGTCCAGCGAGCGCCCCTTCCTTTCTTCGTCTGTTGGTTTCCCATCGGCACGCCGATCCGCGTTATGCTCCCGGGCTCTTGACCGGATGCTTCCGCTCCTGCGGGTCGTGCTTCTGATGATGGATAGCCTTGCTCTCCTTCTTGAGATCCTTCTGGAGATCGGCGCGCTCCTTCGGCGTCACCTTCCCATCCGCCCTGTCCTTGATCTCCTCGGCCCTGATCTTCCCCTCGTTCTTCTCAAGCTGCTTTGTCTCCTTGTTGGTCAACTCGCCGCTCTTCACCCCTTCCTTGATCCGCTTCTGCTGGTTCCGCTGCCGAGCGTTGATCGTCCGCGGCCGCTTCGCCGTTGAATCCTGCGCGGACATGACGGCGGTTCTGCTCGATGGGACTTCGGCGCTGAGGTTTGCATGGGAGATAACGAAGATCGATGCTCCCAGGATAGCTGTCGCGAACAATGACGTTTTCATGATATCACCCTTTAATGGATTTATTATCGTTTGAATTTCCGTTTTCAACATCAGCATCTGTTGTTGCCTGAATTAGAGAACGATAAATATCGATGGTTCCCGGAATTATTGCCGTCGCGGATATTTTTTTTCAGAATATCACCAACATGATAAGAGAATGACATTCTCAGGATATTTCGCCATAATGCATTGAAAATTATATTGATGGCGATTTATTTCGAAAACATTTCACCACCATTTTTGTATAAAGAAACGAGACAAAGAATTATCGATATGATGGTGAACGAATACAAGCACGAAATTATCAATCGCTATTTTTCCCATTCGAATTTGGCAATCATATACTTGAGACACATATGCATCTATTAAACCGAATTGTCATCCTGAACGTAGTGAAGGATCTCGCAGATTCGGTCACTGATGTGTCTGGGGGCCAGCAATCACGGCATAGTCTGCGAGATCCTTCACTGGCGTTCAGGATGACAAGCTTGGCTGGATAGGGACAACCCCAAAATATGTGTCAAGTATATCAGTGCCTTCGGATTTTATTAACACACAGAGATGCCTGCATAAAAAAAGGCCCGATGGAATAATTTCCACCGAGCCTGAAATCCACGCTCGAAACGATAATCGCGGTTACCGCGCCACGATCATCGTCTTTGCGCGCCGCGCGCCCGCGGCCGACAGTTCATAGACATACGTTCCGGTCGGAAGCGAACGGGTATCCAGATCGATCGCTGTTTCTCCGGCGACCACATCCCTGGAGAGCACGGTACGTCCGTCGATATCGTAGAGCGTCAGGCGGGCGTTCATGCCGGAGATCATCCCCTGAATCGGGATGCGCGTTCCGCTGGCCGCCGGGTTCGGGAAATTCTGCCCGAGTTGAACGCCGGCGATGGCGCTTGAGGAATCCACGCCGTTGATCGTCGCCGTCTTGAAGATCGGGATCTGATCGAAGTGATGCGGAAGCGCCTTCGGCTGTATCAGCGCCTCGTCGGCGTTGAACCACTGCCCCAGCACCGAGGCGTAGACCTGGCGGAAATCGTACTGCATCTTCAGATTTCCCGGGCCTTCCAGATCGGTCATGTTGGGATCGGGGCCAAATAACCCGCCGTTGACGCTGTTTCCGATGACGAAGAGCGGAGCCGCCGATCCGTGATCGGTGCCGCCTCCGTTCGAAACCACCCTGCGACCGAACTCGCTGATCGTCATCGTGCTGACACGATCGCCAAGGCCGAACGCCTCAAGATCACGCTGGAAGGCGAGGACCGCGTCGGCAAGATCCTTATGGAGCTGCTTCTGCCGGTTCACCTGGTCGGAGTGCGTGTCGTAGCCCCCCACGTTCACGATATACATCTGCGTCGCCAGCCCCCCGGCAATCAGCTTCGGAATGGCGCTGAGGACCGTTCCCAGCGCGTTTCCGGTCGGGTAGGTCACCTTGTTCACCGGCTGCTTTATGATCGCGTTGATAATCGACGTGGTAAAGACATTTGCCTGCTTCGCGATGGAGCGGACATAGGCCTCCTCATCCCCCTCATGATTCGCCGGAAGCGGATCCTTCTCCGAATCGTTCGGCAGAAAGCCGGTAGTTCCCACGGCGATTCCCATGTTGTTCTTCTCGCCGACGAGCGTGGTGCTCAGAAACGTTCCGAACTCGATGGCAAACGGATCGGTGGGGAGGACGGTCGGGTAATCGGGATACTTCTCCTCCAGATACTTGGCGTACCAGCCGGCGTTGTCGTAGACGGTGGAATCGGAGCCGGAGAGCCAGATATCGGTGGAACGGAAGTGGGAGAGATTCTGGTTTGGATATCCCACGTTCTGCACGATCGCCATCTTTTTCTCTTTATAGAGACCGAGAAGCGGTGCAAGCGAGGGATGGAGTCCCATCGACGAGGAGTCGGGGAGCTTCAGCACATCGGCCTGCGGGATGGCGATATTATCCGCCGTTGACGGGCCGCGAAGCGTGTAGTAATCGGAGTGACCGTACGGCACCACCGTGTTAAGACCATCGTTACCGCCGGCCAGCCTGATGATCACAAAGATGTGATCGTTGGTGGCCGAGGCAAGGCGCATAAACGGTGAGCCGGATGGGGACTTGGCAAATGCTCTGAGGCGTGGATAGCCCAGCGCGAACGGCAGGACAATCCCCGTGCTCGCGAGCCGCTGTAGGAACGTTCTACGTTTCATGGTTCTACTCTCGTTGGCTTGTTTGCGTTTTAGGTAACGGGGAATGTCAGTACAACTGGTATTTCGCAAGCTGGAAGGCGACGTTCAGGAACTTCCTGATCCGCTCGGCCGGCTTCTGCTGCGGGTCATCGATCTTCCACTCGTAATCGACACCGCTGTCGAGCAGCGCGGCGAAGAGCAGCGCGGACTCGCTGGCGGATGGCGGCACGTTCAGAAGGAAGCGGGCCATGTCGTCGCTGAGCTGATGGATATCATTGGGATCGGGGAAATTCTTGGCGAACGCGACCGGATCGAGCAGATAGATCGGCGAGCCCCCCTGCTTCAGGGTGCCGGCGGCGACATCGATCGAGAACTTCTGCCGCACCGGAAGCGTGGAGGTGCTAACCCAGGTCCGCCCCCCCGGCCAGCCCTTCACATTGGGGGGATCGAAGAGGATCATGCCGAGCGATTCCATCCGGTTCCGCGCATCGTTTCCGTTGCGTGTGGTCCCCGTCTGCAGGTCCGGCACATTGGTAATCCCCAGCCCCCGAATCGAACCGATGATGTAATCGAGCGGGTTCCTGTCCAGCGCGCCGATATTGGTGGGATCGTAGAAATGCCGGCTGCGGAGAAGCTGATCCATCACCGGCTTCAGCTCCCAGTTGCCGTTTTTGAAGGTCTCCGCCATTGCCGCCACCACCGTGCGATCCGGGATATCGTAGACAAAGGCGCGGTAGAGCTTCTCGCAGATGAACTTCGCCACCTGGTCGCCACGTTCGCTGAAGATGATATCGACCACATCATCCGCCTTCCAGGCGCCGGTCTTGCCAAGGAATGTCTTGCTGCCGGCATCCCATCGTGGCTGGAGGAACTGGCTCTGGAGGCCGGCATAGGTCGTCCCCTTGGTGCTGGTGGTGCCGCTGTAGCCGCTGAGTGCGCGGGCCGCCTCCGAGACATCGGTCTGCGTGTAGTTCGGGTTGCCGTTCCAGTCCACCACGCCCATCGTGAAGAGCTCCTGAAGCTCGCGACCGTAGTTCTCGTTGATGCTGCTCTTGTTCCCCTGCTTGAAGTTCTTGATGCCGTCCAGATAGACAAGCATCGCCATATCCTTGGTCACATCCTTGACGAACTGCTTGAAGTTGCCGAGCGCGTTCTTCCGCAGCAGCATGTTCTGCCCGTACATCCATTCCGAGAAGTTGACGGTTTGCAGCTCGCTGACGAAGTGGTTATGCCAGAAGAGCGTCATCCGCTCCTGGATGGAGACAGGGGAGTTGACGAAGGTGTAGAGCCACCATTTATGGAGTTGCAGGCGCTGAAGCTGATTCATATTCGCGAAGTCCTGAAGGACCGTGGGGTCGGCGGAGGCCGGCCTGATCTGCGGGTCCTGGCCGGCGAAACTCTCAATCAGCGTTGGCGGCGGGGTAAACATGGTGAAGATATTCTTCACCGTGGTGTCAAAGCCATCGGCCACGGCCTTGCGAATCTCCTTGTCGGTCGGCCCTACCATGATGCGACGCAGGAGATGGGCGGCCTTGGCGTAATCCCACGGGTCGGAACTGCTCGGCACATACGGCTCAAGCCCGGTCGACGACACTCTGAGGAACGGAGGCGCATTCTGTGTGCCTCCGTCGCCGATAAGATTGAGTGCTGAATCGCCGCCAACCCGGGGAGCGCCGAGTGTAAAAAAGTTTCTACGGTTCATAATGCTGTCTCCGGATGCATGAACTGAATTTCGGGGCGTTGAATGGACCGGCAAGAGAGATCATCGGCGGAGGCCATGCCCCCGGCGCCGCTGGCCGGTTCCGATACTGGACGGGAACGAGAGGTACGGGGGGTATAGAGACCGAAGCGCGCGCGCGGTTCCCGGATGTGAGTAATTATTTCATGGGGATGAATGGACCGCTCGATTCGGCTGGTATCGCGTGCGTACCAAACGCACATCGATATAATATCCGGACGGGGCAGGGAAGTTACAGGCTTCGGGAATGTGGATCAAAGATTCCGGCGCCGCGGCGCAATGGAATATGATGTCGGGCGCTGTGTTGCCGATAACGGCTAGCCTTGCACGATCATCCGACCGCTGGCCCGCTCCGGGCCGAAGATAATGGTGTAGATATACGTTCCCGACGGAAGCCCGGCCACGTCGATCGTCACAGCGCTGGCACCGGAAGGGATTGTCCGGGAGCGCACCTGGCGGCCGTCGATGGTATGGAGCGTCATCACTCCATCATATCCGTTGCCGCCGCGGATCGGGATCACGCCGATGGTGGTGACGGGGTTGGGGCGGATTTCCCCGATATGGATTCCGGCATTCGTATCGGGATCGGGAGCGATAAATCTTCCCGTCCTGAAGATCGGCAACTGCCCGAACCGGCCGGGCAATGCCCCCGCGGCGATATCATCATCCTTTTCGCCGAACCATCCCCCCAGGACCGAGGCGTAGACACGGCGGAAATCGAACTCCATTATCAGATTTCCATTGTCATCCAGATTACCGAGATCGGGATCATGCCCGATGATGCCGCCGTTCACCGCGCTCCCCATCACAAACAGAGGAGCCGCCGCGCCATGATCGGTGCCGGTTCCATTCGATTCCACACGGCGCCCCATCTCGCTGATCGTCATGGCGCAGACACGGCCATCGATCTCCATCGCTTCAAGATCGCGCTGGAAGGCGAGCATGGCGGTGGAGAGATAGTCAAGAAGACCGGCCTGACGCGGAAGCTGCTGCTCATGCGTGTCGAAGCCATCAACATTGACGATGTACAACTGCGTTGAAAGCCCTCCGGCAATCATCCTGGCAACCGCTGAAAGGTTGGAGCCGAGCAGGGTATCGGGATAGGCCGCCAGGTTGCGCGGCTGGCTGCTCTGCGCCCGCGTCACCGCGGTAAGAAAGGTGTTTGACTGACGAATTGTCTCCCGCACATAATCCTCCTCGATCCCGGCGTTCGTCTCCGGGCCGGTGCCTCCGGCGGGACTCCCCGGCACAAACGAGGGATCGGAAAAGGCTATTCCCATATCGCAGGTCGTGCCGGCCAGGGCAGTCCCCAGATAACTATCCATCTCGATGGCAAACGGATCGGTGGGAAGGATGGCGGGATAGTCGGAATACTTCCGTTCGAGATGCCGGGCATACCATCCCGATCTGGTGAACTCCCCCGCGTCCGAGCCGGAGAGCCAGATATCGGTGGAGCGGAAGTGGGAAAGGCTCTGCCCGGGATATCCGACGTTCTGGACAATCGACAGCTTTCCTTCTCCGTAAAGCTGGCGGAACGCCCCAAGGCTTGGATGGAAGGAGAGCGTATCGGAGTCGGGAATGCGGAGGGTCTGCTCCTTCGGAATCGAGACATCGAATCGGGTTCCGCTGCCGCGCGCCTGATAGTAGAGATCGTTGTCGAACGGGACAAGGGTGTTCAGCCCATCGTTGCCGCCAAAGAGCCTGATGATCACGAAGACACGATCGCTCTCCGTTGCAAGCCGGTTGAACGGCGAGCCGGGAATCTGCCGGGCATGGGCACGGAGCGATGGGACGCCGAGCATCGCGGGGAGGAGGATGCCGGCACCGGCCATGCGCTTCAGAAAGGGTCGGCGTTTCATGGGGATCGGGATATCGTGAATGATGGATCGGTCAGTACAACTGGAATTTCGGCAACTGAACCAGCGCGGCCAGGAACGCCCGGATTCGGATTCCCGCCCGCTGGTCGGGATCATCAAGGCTCCATTCGTACTCGGTGCCGCCGCTCAACATCGTCCGATAGAGCATCTCCGATTCCCGTGGAGAAGGGGGATTGCCCAGGAAGTGGTGGGCCATGTCATCGCAGAGCTGGCGGATATCATCAGGCCGGGGAAATGTCCGCGCCAGCGCGATCGGGTCCAGCTCGTACAACGTCCACGTTCCACGCTGGTTATCCATCCAGACGGTGATATCCCCCCGGGCTACATCGATGGCGAACTTCTGCCGACCCGGAAGCGTGGAGACGCTGACCCACGCGCGCCCCTCGGCCCAGCCCTTCACATTGGGAGGATGGAACGGCATCTGCCCCATCTTCAGCAACCGGTTCAGAAGATCGTTGAACCGATGCTCGGGCTCGTTCGGCTGAAAGTCCATCACGCGGGTCAGCCCCATCGCGCGGATGATGGAGAGATGGTAATCCACCACGCTCCGCTCCATCGCGCCGATGTTGGTGGGATCGTAGAAATGCCGGCTCCGGAGCAACTGCTCCATCACGGGCTGTATCTCCCAGTCATGCTCCCGGAACGTCGCGGCCATCCCGGCCACGATCTCACGATCGGGAATATGATGGACGAAGGCGCGATAGATCTTCTCGCAGATAAACTTCGCCACCTGATCCGCCCGCTCGCTGAAGATGATATCGATGGCGTCCATCGCCCCGAATGGGCCCGTGCGACCAAGGAATTTCTTGACCCCGGAATCCCAGCGGCCGGCATCAAACGCGCTCCCCAGCCCGTTGTGATGCACGCTCACGGGGCTGGCGCTCTTCCCCCATCCGGAAAAAGCCCGCGCTCCCTCCGCCACATCACGCTGCGTGTAGTTGGGGGCGCCATTCCAGTCGGCCGGGCCCATCGTGAAGAGCTCCATCAGCTCACGGGCGTAGTTCTCGTTGATGTGCGATCCGCTCCAGTCCACGAAATTGTCCACGCCGTTCAGATAGATCAGCATCGACTCATCGATGGTGATCTCCCTGACGAACTGCCTGAAGTTGCCGAGCGCGTTCCGCCGCAGAAGCTGGTTCTGGTGATACATGAACTCCGGCCATTCCACCGCCCGCAGCTCGCTGACGAAATGGCAATGCCAGAAAAAGGTCATCCGCTCCTGAATGGAAACAGGTGATTTCACCATCGTCCGCAGCCACCAGCGCCCAAGCCGTTCCCGCCGTTCCAGCTTGCCGTTGAACCACTCCCAGAACTCGGGGCTCTCCGCCGGCTCCGGCGCGCCGGTCCGCGGATCGGTGCCCGCCCAGTCCGCGATCAGTCTGAAATCCGGATCAAACGGGATCATCAACATTTCGATGGTGGCATCCGGGCCGGCCGCGACGGCATCCCGTATCTCCCGTTCGGTGGGGCCGATCATTGCGCGACGAAGGAGATGGGCCGCCTTCGCGTAATCCCATGCTCCGTCGCTGTCAGGGCTGTACGGCTCCAGCCCGAGACTGCTTCGGAAGAACGATGGCGGTGCGACTGGGACCTGATCGGCCGGAACCATTTTTTTCGGATCGGCATGGCGAAGCCCCGGCGCAACGCGCGCGAAAAATTCCCGACGGTTCATGAGAGGATTCTGGAATCGATAAAGAGATGGAAGTACAGCATCGGTGCAGCCTCCCCATAACGACCATGCGCGGTCAACCCTTGCAGGGTCAACGAACGGGAAGGCGGCGCCATGCGAGATGCGCTTCGCGATTGCTGTCACCCGGTCTCGCGAAGCCATCTCATGTCACGCTGATGAGGAACACCCTTTCTCGTGGAACTTCTCGCGGTGGAAAAACAATTACCCTCCCCATGCCGAGGGAGCAACCGGCGCCCGCCCCGGATGAACCGGAGCGGCGCTGGCCGAAGTCACTACGGAATGCGTTGCCGGCAGATGTTACCGGACGATCATCATCGGCCTGTTCAGCGTCACCCCTCCGGCGCGGAGCCGGCAGATATAGCCGCCGGCCGGGAAGCCATCGGCGTTCCAGGTGATGGCGTGCTCTCCCGCTTCCAGATCCCCATCGAACAGGTCGGCCACGCGCGCTCCGGCCAGATCGAATATCGCCAGCGTCGCATGTCCCGCCGATGGAAGCGCGAAGCTGATCGACGTGGATGATGCAAAGGGATTTGGCGCGTTCGGCTCAAGCCGATAACCCGCGGCGGATGCCGGATTAACAGCCACCCCCGCCGGCCGGAGCGTGGGGAGCATCAGGCGGGAGAGCGTTGTGCCGCCGCTATGGTGAACATAGTTAACCGCAACGAGCGTATCTCCCGGCTTGTAGAGCGGCCCGCCGTTGTTGGGGTTGGCGGCATACTGGGGAAAGTTGGATGATGTGATATCGATCCTGATCCTGTGCCCCTTCACAAATGTCATCGCCATGTTCTGAAGCCCCACGGTCACGGGATAGACCTGCCCCACGCCGATGCGCGATGTATCGGCCGGCCGGAGCCCGTCGCGGAACCGCATCCGGGTGATCCCCTGCGTCAGAAGGACCGAGCGGCCGTCGGGATAGACATCGCAGAGCCGGACGCCGATATCGGTATCCTCGCGATCGGAGGAGAGATAGAGTTCAACGGCAACGCCGCCATCAACCTCAAGATCCTGTTCAAGCGCCGGCGTGGAATAGACAAGCAGATCGCCACGGCTTTCCACCACGTCGCGCAGATCCTGCGGCCCCTCCAGCACCTTGGTGCCGAGCGGAACCAGTCGCGCGCCGCCGATCGTGGGGGAGGGATCGCGGGGATTGTAGGTGATATTATCGGCAAGCGGTGCCTTGCTTATAATCGTTGGCGAAAGGAGGCCGCCGGGGCTCAGGTAGAACAATGTTGTATCGGTGGCGGCGGTAAGGCGATACCAGTCATCGGTGGCGCGCCATGTATCGCTCCCCATCCGATAGTAGCGGACCACCGGCTCATCGGGATAGCCGTTCGGGATTCCCCGGAGGTAATAATCGAAGAACCGGAGCGCGGCGCTGTCGGAGACGCCCGCCGCGTTGGGATAGCTCAGAATCCCCTGCTGCGCCTTGCCGACCGAGCCATGGAGCCACGGCCCCATGATCAGCCTGTGGGCGTTCCGCACGGAAACAGGCCCTCGCGTCCTGAGGTCGTTGAACGCGCGGATCACATCATCGGGAAAATGATCGTACCAGCCGCTGATCATCAGGCAGGGGATGGCGATGGAGTCGGGATAATCGGTGGCGCGCTCCGCCGCCGTCCAGACGATATCGTTGGTGGGATGCGCCAGAATCACGCTTGTGGGGGTAAACCCCAGCGCCTCCAGCGTCTCCACATGCTCCTTCCGATATTCGCCGCCGTAATAAAAATCGGTGTACTTGGTTTTGAAATCCTTTACCAGCGGGACCGAGCAGATCAGATGGGGAGGATGATGTTTTGCCGTCATAAACTGGATCTGCCCCAGCGCCGACGCCCCCCAGGTTCCCACCTTCCCGTTGTTCCACCCCTGCGTCGCGATCCATTCCACGGCATCGTAGCCATCCAGCCCGCGATCGTAGTTGGCGACATCGGCGGCTTTCGAGGCGTAGAAGCCGCGCCAGTCAAGGACCACGTAGTTGTAGTGGATGCTGTCGTATGGAAATGGCGAGCCACCGGCCTGCGAGGGAATTGCGCCCGCCAGACGGTAGAGCGCCTTGTTATAGGGGGTCTGCACCAGAATCGTCGGCCGCGGGGTGGTGGTATCGATGGCATACAGATCGGCGGCGAGGGTCTTGCCGTCGCGCGTGGGGATCTGAATGGCAATATACCGGCCGGAGGGAAACGCCACGGCGGAAGATGCGGCGCAGAGAAGGATGGCAAGGATTGAGGCGTGGACTCGGATCATCGGAAAGGTCCTTGATTGTCGTGGATCAGGAAACGATACCATCATGCAACCGTCGGGGACGTTTCAAACGTCTCCGAAAACTTCAAACATCCCCTACGCGGAGAATTCCGCCTCGATACGGGATATCGCCTGTAGCGGGCCGATGACGATCAGCGTCTCGCCGGGAACGATCACGCGCTGCGCGTCGGGGCTGATAATAAACTCCTCTCCCGTCGTCTGAATCGCGAGGATCGTCACGTTCCATCGGTCCTTGAAGTTCGTGCCGGCCACGGTGATCCCGGCAAGCCGCGACCGTTCATCGATCACGATCTCGCCGATATAAACATCCAGCTCCTCGATGTTGAAGATCTTTCCAAGGAAGTCATGAACCTTTGGCTGGAGAAGCGCCAGCGCCAGCCGGTGGCCGCCGATGGCATCGGGGCTGACCACGCGATCCGCCCCGGCGCGACGCAGTGTCCCCTCGGTGTTCTCGTTGGTGGCGCGCGCCACAATCAGAAGATCGGCGCGCAGCTCACGGGCCGAGAGAACCGTCAGGACGTTTGCCGCGTCGGTATCGAGCGCCGCCACAAGACCCCGCGCCCGCTCGATGCCAGCACGAATCAGCACGCTGTTATCCTCCGCGTCGCCGATGACGTAGGGATACCCCTTCTCCAGCAGGCGCTCCTCGGTCTGCCCTGAAAGCTCGATGACGACGAAATCCTCGCCGCGATTCTTCAGGTCGTTC